>JAWOBW010000118.1:0-24192 GCA_046484105.1 Bacillota bacterium | reverse complement strand
CGTCGAGGAGGAGGCGATCCCCGCAATATCAGACGGTGTCGGGCGGGCGGTTGCCGATCTCGATAAATTCCGCATGGGGGTGTCTTCCACGGGTGCCTTTCCCCATCCGAGCAGGGCCAGGGTCCTGTGGGCGGGAGTGGACGAGGGAAGGGCGGCCGTAGAGAAGGTGCAGGAAGCCGTCGCCCGGGCGCTGCAGCGGGAGTGCGGCTTCCAGCCGGACCGTCGCGGTTTCCATTCTCACGTGACCGTGGCGCGTGTGCGGCGTGGTGAGGTGCTGGCGGCGGAGGAGGCTCTCGCCGACAGCTGCGACACGGAATGGGGCCATCAGTGGGTGGGGCAGGTGGACCTGATGAAGAGCGATCTGCGTCCCGGGGGACCGGTTCACACGGTGATGGACAGCCTACCCCTTGCGCGCTTAAGTAGCACCTGTTAAATTATACCAAAGGGGGAATGTTTCAGTGGATAAAAAGGAGGCGCTGGAGGGTGCCATCGCCCAGATCGAGCGTCAGTTCGGCAAGGGGGCAATCATGAGGATGGGCGAGTCGGCCATGGCCGGTGAGGTGGAGGCGGTGTCAACCGGCTGCCTTTCCCTGGATCTGGCTCTGGGCGTGGGAGGGATCCCCCGGGGGAGGATCGTGGAGCTCTACGGACCGGAGGCGTCGGGGAAAACCACGGTGGGTCTGCACATCGTGGCCGAGGCGCAGAAGGGGGGGTATGCCGCCTTCATTGATGCCGAACACGCTCTGGATGCGGCGTACGCCCGCAGGATAGGCGTGGATGTCGACAACCTGCTCATCTCCCAGCCCGACACGGGAGAACAGGCCCTGGACATCGCCGAGGCCCTGGTTCGGAGCCGCGCCATCGACGTGATCGTCATTGACTCGGTGGCCGCGCTGGTGCCCCGGGCGGAGATAGAGGGAGAGATGGGGGACAGCCACGTGGGGCTGCAGGCCCGTCTCATGTCGCAGGCGATGCGGAAGCTGGCCGGGGCGACCTCCAAGTCTCACACCATAGTCGTGTTCGTCAACCAGCTGCGCGAGAAGGTGGGGGTCATGTTCGGCAGCCCGGAGGTCACCCCCGGGGGGCGGGCGCTCAAGTTCTATTCCTCGGTTCGCATCGACGTCCGCAGAATCGAGGCCCTGAAGGATGGAACCGAGAGCATCGGGATCCGAGTGAGGGCGAAGGTGGTCAAGAACAAGGTGGCTCCCCCGTTCCGCCAGGCCGAGTTTGATCTCATGTACGGGACCGGCATCTCCCGGGAGGGTGACCTGCTCGATCTCGGGGTCGAGCACGACCTGATCAGCCGGGCCGGTTCGTGGTATTCGTACGGCGACGAGAGGATGGGACAGGGACGGGAGAACGCCAAGAAGTGGCTGGCGGACAATCCCGAAGTGGCAGACGCATTGGAGGCGACGATCCTGGAGAAGCTGGGGATTTCGCGGGGCGGCGCGGACGATGAATCCGCCGGAGAGTGACCCGCTGAGGGGGGCGCGAGAATACGCCTTCCGGCTGCTGGCGCGCAGGTCCAGAACGGCCGCGGAGATGAGCCAGCGTTTGCGCCGGAAGGGATTCAGCGAGCCGGTCGCCGGCCGGTGTGTGCAGCGACTGCTGGATGAGGGGCTTCTGGACGATGAATCCTTCGCCCGTGAGTACATGGACTACTCGCGGGAGCACCGACCGATGGGACGGATCCGCCTGCGGCACGAGCTGCGCAGGCGTGGGGTGGATGACGGCCTCATTGAGAGAGTCCTGGCCGATCTGACCGAGGAGGACGAGGAGATCATGGCGCGGAGGCTCCTGCGGCGCCGAGGGGGCATCCCGGACGAGGACCTGCCCTTTGAGCAGAGGCAGCGCCAGATGCGGCGCCTCTTCTCCTATCTGGCCCGCCGGGGATTCTCCGGATCCCTGATTCGGCGCCTGCTTCGGCGGGGAAGCTGACCAGTCGCGCCGACAGCGCCGTTTTCTCTTTCTCTCGCTGAAAGACTGATCCCCGACCGTGGACAACAGATGCGTCTTGTGGTACTCTCAGTCCAAAGAGATGGTGTATGTTCCTGTGGTTGTTGAGGACGGAATGTTGCCGCAGGGCCACCCGAGGCCAGTGTTCTGTTTTTGAGTCTACCAACACGTTTTGTGTTGAGTGAATAGCATCCTGCTGTGGGGATTCAGAGAAATCGCGGTACTCACAATTGATTCCGGGAGACTCTCCCGGTGGATGCATTCATGGTGGAGCGAAAGGCCGGGTCCCGCGGGCTCGGTCTCATTTTTGTGTGAAGCTCATGGGAATGGAGGTGTCTCTGACATGAATACGGGACTTGTGTTGGTCATCAGCTTCGCGACCGCAGTGGTATTCTTCCTATTTGGATTCTACTTGCGCAAGTACATGGCGGAGGCCAAGATCGATTCGGCCGAGCGCGAAGCGGTGAGGATTCTCAACGACGCGTCCAAGGAGGCGGAGCGCAAGAAGAAGGAGTCAGTTCTGCAGGCGCGGGAGGAGATCTACAAGATGAGGTCCTCCTTCGAAAGCGACAGCCGCGAACGGCGCTCCGAGCTGCAGAAGATGGAGCGTCGGCTGATGCAGAAGGAGGAGTCTCTGGACCGCCGGACCGAGAATCTCGAGAAGAGGGAAGAGAGTGTCAAGGTGCGGTCCGAGGAACTGGAGCGCCGGGAGGCCCGGGTGAACACGGCGCTACAGGAGCAGAACCGGGAGATGGAACGAATCGCCGGTCTCACCAGGGAGGAGGCGCAGAGGGAGATCCTGGAGGAGGCCAGGAGGACGGCTCGCCGGAAGGTTGTCTCCATAGAGCGCGAGATAGAGACCGAGGCCCGCGAGGGAGCGCAGAAGAAGGCCCGGGAAATCGTCGCCCTGGCCATTCAGAGATGCGCGGCCGATCAGGTCACCGATAGCACGGTGTCCGTCATTGAACTACCGAGTGACGATATGAAGGGACGAATAATCGGCAGGGAAGGTCGGAACATACGCGCTTTTGAGAGCCTGAGTGGGGTGGATGTTATCATCGACGATACCCCCGAAGCGGTGGTCGTCTCGTGCTTCGATCCGATAAGGAGGGAGAAGGCTCGCCTGACCCTGGAGCGCCTGGTGGCGGACGGGCGGATCCACCCGGCCCGGATCGAGGAGATGTATGAGAAGGTCGAACGAGAGCTGGACGAGGTGATCCGCGAGACTGGCCAGCGGGCGGCTTACGACGCGGGCGTGCACGGCCTGCACCCGCGGCTGGTGGAGCTTCTCGGCCGGTTGAAGTATCGCAGCAGCTACGGACAGAATGTGCTGAAGCATTCCCTGGAAGTCTCCTATCTGGCTGCCATGATGGCGTCGGAGCTGCAGGTGAATGTCAACCTCGCCCGCAGGGCCGGATTGGTCCACGATATCGGAAAGGCCGTGGATCACGAGGTTCAGGGGACCCACGTGGATATCGGTCGCGAGCTCCTGCGCAGATACGGAGAGAAGGAGCCGGTCATCGACGCCATGAGTTCTCATCACGGTGATTATGAGCCCAGGAACGTGGAGGCGGTTCTCATTGCCGCCGCCGACGCCCTTTCCGCCGCCCGGCCGGGAGCGAGAAAGGAGACCCTGGAGGCCTACGTCCAGAGACTGGCCAAGCTGGAGGAGATCGCCGATTCCTTTGACGGGGTCGACAGGGCCTACGCTATCCAGGCGGGCCGCGAGATACGAATAATAGTCAAGCCGGACGAGATCGATGACCTCGAGGCCTACGGTCTGGCGAGGGACATCGTCAAACACGTGCAGGAGCAGGTGGAGTACCCGGGCCAGGTTAAGGTCACTGTCATAAGACAGACCCGGGCAGTCGAATACGCAAAGTGAGCTATCCTGGGGCCTGGGACCGGATGGTTCAGTCCGGTTCGCGGGCCCTCACTGTGTGCTGCGGGCGGGAGTCCCGGGCAGGGGTGAAAAAGGACCTGTCGGTGTCACCCGCCCGCCGCTCGTCTGGGCGGAAGTGATCCCTCGAAGTACTGGTATCCTGTCAGGAGCTGGACTCGTCAATGTAGTCGCGGACCTGCACGATGATGCCGCGGACGTCTCCCAGGTGGTTTGTGATTATGTGATGCAGCTCTTCGTCAGTGACTTGCGCGTACATGTGCACCAGCCGGTTTCGATATCCGGCCATGCGCACCAGTGTCTGGCCCAGGCGCTCATCCACGACACCGAGCTCGGTCATGCCCTGGGCGATTGATTTATACTCGCCGGCCACGTCGACGTGGCCGGATTTGGCGAGAATGTGACGGCCGATGTCGAAGGCCGCTTCCAGTGAACGTCTCAGAAAACTCTCGCCGGCGGCCACCCTGACGGCGTCTGCGAGAAACTCGTTCCGAGGTAATTCGGATAGCCTTTCTAGCTCCTTCAGGTAGCTGCTCATCAACGCGAGACGTTCCTGCACCAAGGTGCGGTTGATCATGTTGCCACCTCTTCCAGGACTTCCCTGAGGAAGATGTCCAGAACCGGACGAAAATCGGCAGCACGCCTGAGCACCATCATCTCGTACTGGTCCCGCTTCTTAGCGGATGATTGGTATACGCAGATACCCTTTATGGCCTCAAACTGAAACACTGAGTGGGTTTCCTGTAGAAGAACCAGGTCCACCCGGAAAGGCGGGAAGCAGTCCCCCAGGGCACCCTGCAGCGATGAATACAGCAGGTGACGCGTCCCTGCGGCAGGCAGGGGCGTCCTCATTACCACGCCGACGTCCAGATCAGTCATCGGATCATCTGACAGTGCAGTCACGTCACCGCGCAGAAATGCGGCACCGGCGGTTGCCTGCGATCCAAACAGATATGCCAGAGAGATTCCGCCAGCCTCACATATTGAACTGAGATGCTCCTGTCTCAACGCCCCTACCCCCATTGAGGTTTCACATCCGGGTGTGTATGATTGCCGGTCGGACTGCTTCGCATCTTCTGCAGACATCATACCACGAGTTGGACTGACCGTGCATGGTTCGGCGAGTGGCGAGAGGTATGCCAGGTGACAACGGTCTGAGGCCCTCAATGAGACACGTCAGCAGGACTCGTCGGGAATGAAAATGCTCTCCACGCAGGTGCCGAAGAATCGGGCGATGCTCAGGGCAAGCGGTAGCGATGGATCGTACCTGCCTCTTTCGATGGCGATGATGGTCTGCCGCGAAACACCGAGTATCTGACCCAGCTGCTGCTGGGTGAGATTTCTGTCGACGCGCAGCTCTCGCAGTCGATTCTGCATCATCCGCCCATCTTCCTGGTGTAGTAGAGATGAGAGGTCCAGAATGTGGCCTGCGAGGCTGCGAAGACGACAAACTCGATCGAGAGCCTCCCGGTGCATATCACGCTGTGAAGAGACCACACCATGAGCACTGCGGTGGTGAACATCCAGGCGGTGCGGCAGGAATGGAGCGCGATTGAAACACTCCGCTCATCTCCCCGGTCGAACCCCAGTCTTTGCAGCAAGTGCATACCAGTACCTCCAGTGAGTGATAGACTCCTCATACTCATCTTATCGCCCTGCCGGCAGAATGTAAAGCTTGCTTTACACAAACCCATCGATGTCGAGGCTCGGAGGAATGCGAGGGAGGGGATAACGATGATCCCCGAGGGTTGCTCCTGGCGTCCATTCATCCCGGGCTCGGGTCATTCGATCCTGGATCCTGCAACTTCCGGGGGGTACTTTCAATGCCGTGCGCCCCAATCGCGCCGGGGCTGAACGTGCCGGCGATCTCTTGATGCCGCCACTGACGCGAAATCAGATTGCGTCATGCCGATTTGCTGCTCTTACTCGGTGATCAGCTCGAACGGGATGTACTGCTCAATCTCGGGGTTGTAGACGTAGAGGGTGTCGCCGCCCTCACTTCGGTAGATGTCGGCACCGAGAAAGCTGTCTGCAAACCCGATGGCCTCCCAGTTCCTCTCCGGAGGTTTGCTGGGCGAGGAGATTCTCTCGATCTGGCCGATTACCTCGCAGTCGTCAGCAATGACATCCACGTTGCCCGTCGGCGTCAACCAGTATATCTGGTCATCCACTCTGATGGCCGGTTTGTACTCGCCGTTGTCCAAAACATCCCGGTCGGCGCCGCACCCGGTGAGGGCGACGATTAACAGGGCGCTGATGGCAATTAGCAGACCTCGCTTCAATCTCTCACACCTCCTCGCGCGGCGCATCGTGCGTCTTCGCCTCGATGCCCGCCTCTGCCAGTAAATTTAAGCACGGGCAGATCAGCGGTGTCAATACACAATGTGACGGCATTTCGTGAGACTCCCCCGGCGCATGGTTCGGGGGCGCAGGAAGGGCCTCGTCGGTCCCGGCCGGTGTGGGGGAGGGTGGGGCACCGATCTGAGGATGATCGGTGCCGGTGGCAGTATCAGGTTGCCGGGTACATGTACTGCCGCGTCAGGGGCAGCTCGTTGTTCAGGCCGCTGGAGAAGAGGAACTGGTGAATGTCCAGTCCCGTGTGTAGGAAGGATACGGTACAGCCGGTCAGAAACAGGCGCCACATGCGGACGAAGCGCTCGCCGTATCTGTCGCGGACCTGGTCGGCGACCCTTTCGAAGCTTTCCGCCCACCGGTCGGTGGTCATGGCGTAGTGCAGCCGCAGGCTCTCGACGTCCAGCAGGTGAAAGTCGAACTCCGGGAGCTGCCATACCACTTCCCGGACTGAGGGGATGTAGCCCCAGGGGAAGATGTACTTCTCCAGCCACGGATTGGAGGGATCTTCCCTCGGGTGGGTGAGGGTGTGCAGCAGGGACAGCCCCCCGGGGCGGAGCATCTGGTGCACCGACTCGAAGTACTCCGGGATGTGATCCTTCCCCACGTGTTCGAACATGCCTATGCTCACGATCGCGTCGTAGCGGGTGTCGTCTTTGGCCAGTTCGCGGTAGTCGGCCAGCACCATCTCGACGCGGTCATCCAGGCCCGTCTCCCGGATGCGTTTCCGCGTCTCGCGGACCTGTTCCTCGCTCAGGGTGATGCCCCGGGCACACGCGCCGTACTCCTGGGCCGCTCTCAGGATCAGGTGTCCCCAGCCGCTTCCTATGTCCAGGAGGCGGTCACCCTCCCGCAGCTGCAGCTTGCGTAGGCTGTGGTCGATTTTCTGCAGCTGTGCCTGGTGGAGTGAATCCTCCGGAGAGTGAAAGTAGGCGCAGGAGTAACTCATCGTCTCGTCCAGCCACAGTCGGAAGAAATCGTTCCCCAGGTCATAGTGATGCCTCACGCCCTCCGCCTGCTCCCTCTCGTCCGCGCTCTTCTGTCGCCGAAGGAATCGATCCAGTACGCCATCACGATTTCCCCGGAGCACCTCCGATTCTTCCATGAGTCCGATGCCCACCTCGAACACGTCGCGCAGATCACCTTCAATGTCGATGGCGCCGTCCATGTACGCCTCACCCAGGCTGACCAGGGGAGACGAACGCACCTTCCCCAGATCCAGCGGTTCGCGGAATATCAGCCGGAATTGGACCTCGTCTCCGTCCGCTGCATCGGCCGGGTCCCCGCCTCCATAGGTGCGGGTCTGACCATCGGGGTAGGTCACCGCGAAGTTCCCCTCACCTGTCGAAGGATGGAATGCACAAGCGCGTTGTGAATCATGTTCCCTGCAACCTCCGTTCCTCAGAGATCATTGGGTATCACATTGTCTCTTCGGGACATGTTGACCGCTTCCTCCCGGCGGGTGATCCCCCCGGGGGCGCCACCGGTTTATGTCCTGGCCGGCCCGGGCATGGCGGCAGCGCGGTAGGCGGTAGTCCTCGGCCGCTGGTCAGCCTGTGCCGGCCTCGGGGGGTGATGCAGTCGGGCGACGTACCCCAGCGGCCCGGGCCCCGGGAGGAGGAATGGTGTGGAGAGTAGAAATGCATAATGACCTGCATCTACGCACGTCGCGGGCAATCAGGGGACACCCTATCACGACGGGGTGATCATGCCCGCGGGGCTGGCGGTGGAGAGGGGTTGGTTTCTGGAGGGATCGGCTTTTCCTCGGCGAAGACTATGGTGGGTTTGGAGGGAGTGGCGTGTGAGGATTCTGATCATAGGGGACGTGGTTGGACGGCCCGGCAGGCGCATCCTGCGGGATGAGCTTCCCGCGATCAGGGAGGCGCACGGGATAGATGTCGTCATTGCCAACGGGGAGAATGCCGCGGGCGGGGCGGGGATAACGGCGAAGACCGCCGGGGAGATTTTCTCCGCCGGGGTTGACGTGATCACCTCCGGCAATCACATATGGGATCAAAGGGAGGCGATCCAGTACATAGAGCAGCAGCCGCGTCTGCTGCGGCCCATCAACTACCCGGGGGGGACCCCCGGGCGGGGTCACTACCTGATCGAGAGGGAGGGCTCCTGCCCGCTGGCGGTGGTCAATGTGCACGGTCGCGTGTTCATTGACACGGGCTTTTCCTGCCCCTTCCGGGCCATGGAACAGATGCTGGCCCGGCTGGGTGAGGCCGCGATAGTAGTGGATTTTCACGCCGAGGCCACCTCGGAGAAGGGGGCCTTCGCCCGTCATTTCGACGGGAGAGTGGACGCGGTGATCGGGACGCACACTCACGTGCAGACTGCCGACGCCCAGTTACTTCCCGGGGGCACCGCCTACGTCACCGACGTGGGAATGACGGGTTCCTCCGAGGGGATACTCGGGGTCAGGTCCGAACCGGTGATCAGGCGTTTTCTCACCCAGATGCCGGTTCGCTTTGAGGTGGCCGGCGGAGACCGAATGATCAACGCGGCGCTGCTGGACCTCACCCTCGAGGACGCAAGACCCCGGGTGCGGGGCATCAGCCTGGTGAATGAAGCCTACCATGACGGAAGGAGAGGAAATGGATGAAGCCACGGAGGCAGTTTCTCCAGGGCAATGAGGCCATGCTGGAGGGAGCCCTGGCGGCGGGAGCGAGCTTCTTCGCCGGTTATCCCATCACTCCGTCTTCGGAGATCGCCGAGGGTGCCTCGCGCAGGCTGCCCTCGGTCGGCGGCGTCTACCTGCAGATGGAGGATGAGCTGGCCAGCATGGCGGCGATCATCGGGGCGTCCCTGGCCGGCAGGAAGAGCTTCACCGCCACCAGTGGTCCGGGAATCTCGCTCATGCAGGAGAATCTCGGGGTGGCCATAATGGCCGAGGTTCCGTGCGTGATCATAGACGTCCAGCGGTCCGGACCCAGCACCGGGCTGGCGACGAAACCGGCCCAGGCGGACACCATGCAGGTGCGGTGGGGGAGTCACGGTGATCATTCGGCAGTGGTCCTGGCCCCCTCTACCGTGCAGGACTGCTTCGACCTGACGGTGCGGGCCTTCAATCTGGCGGAGCAGCTGCGGCACCCGGTGTATGTGCTGGCGGATGAGATCGTGGGGCACATGCGGGAGGATGTCCTCATCCCCGACGAGGTGGAGGTGATCACCCGGCGGTCGCCCGGGATGGACCCGGACAGCTTCCGGATCCACGCCCACGACGAGCGGGGGATTCCGGTTCCCCTGCCGCCGTTTGGATCGCCCTTCATCTATCACGCCAACTCGTCTATGCACGACGAGACGGGATATCCCAACGCCGATCCGGACAACGCCGGGCGCATGATACGCAGGCTGCACGACAAGGTCGAGGGGGCGGTCGGCGACATAACCGGGTACTCCCACTACGGCCCCGGGGACCCCCGCGTCCTGATCATCGCCTACGGGTGCTCGGCCCGCACCGCCCTGCAGCTGGTGCTCGATCAACCTTTCGGTCCCGGCGGGGTTGCGCTTCTGCAGCTGAAGTCCCTCTGGCCCTTTCCGGACCGGCTGATAAGGGAGTTCACCTCCGGTGACATGCCGGTGGTGGTTCCGGAGCTGAACCTCGGACAGGTGGTGCGCGAGGTGCGCAGAGTCCTGGGGCCCGACTACCCCTGCCACAGCTGCACCAAAAGCGACGGCGTTCCCATCGGCACTGGGGAGATGATTTCATTCATCGAGGAGGAAGTCTTATGAATGCTCCCGAACAGGTGGCTCGCTATCTCAAGAGCGATGCCCTCCCGGTGTTCTGGTGCCCGGGATGCGGAAATGGCATAATTCTCGGTTCGCTGATGCGCGTCTTCAACCGGATGCAGCTGGCACCAGAGCGCACGGTGGTCACCACTGGAATTGGGTGTTGGGGTAAGGCCGACGATTATCTGAAGACCAACTCCATCCACGGCACTCACGGCAGGGCCCTTCCCTTCGCCACCGGGGTCAAGGCCGCCAACGCAGAGCTGACCGTCCTGGCCTTGATGGGTGACGGGGACTGCGCCACCATCGGCGGAAACCACTTCCTGCACGCGGCCCGGCGGAACATCGACGTGACCGCGGTCATCTCCAACAACTTCAACTACGGAATGACCGGCGGTCAGTACTCAGCCACCACCCCGGTCGAGAGCTACACCAGCACCAGCGTTTACGGAAATCCCGAGGGCGACTTCGACCTGTGCGAGATAGCCCTGGCCGCCGGGGCCACCCTCGTCGCCCGGAGCACCGTCTACCACGTCCAGCTGCTCGAGCGCGTCCTCGAACAGGCTGTGCGGCACAGGGGCTTTTCCGTGGTCGAGGTGCTGTCGTCGTGTCCGGTGTACTACGGCCGCTACAATGATTGTCCCTCGCCGGTGGACATGATGAAGCTGTGGAGGTCGCGCGCAGTTGCAGTCGAGCGCCACCGCACCATGGACGCGGAGGACAGGGCCGCTCACATTCCCATCGGAGTGTTGGGGACGCGGGACAGGCTGGACTTCAACACCCGCTACGAGAGGATTCAGAAGCAAGCGAGGGCGCAGATGGGGGGCGGAACGGATGGGGCGAACTAGAGAATCCGGACCCGGTACGCGGACCGAGATAGTACTGGCCGGGGTCGGCGGCCAGGGATTGGTCTACATGGGCAGGCTGCTGGGCCGGGCGGCGGTGGAGCAGGACCGGCACGCGGTGCAGACCCAGAGCTACGGGGTGGCCTCGCGCGGCGGGTTCACCAAGTCTGAGGTCATCATCTCCGGGACTCCCATCGCGGCCTTCACCGTGGAACGCCCGGGGGCGGTGCTGGCGCTGACGGAGGAGGCGCACCGTCGCTACAGCGGAAGCCTGCCGCGGGATGCGGTCCTGGTCTACGATGCGGACGCGGTCTCATCCGGACTGGCCGGGGGCGAGGTGGGGCTGCCCCTGACCTCCACCGCCCGCCGGCTGGGCCTTATGCGAAGCTACAATGTCATGGCCCTGGGGGCCTTTGTCGTCATCGCGGACATACTGCCGCCGGCTGCCGTGCGGAAGCTGCTGACCGGTAAGAATCTCGAGGCCTTCGATGCCGGGGTGTCCCTGGCGCCGGGAAAGGAATGATCACCTTGAAGTTGTCTGTTAGAGCGCGGGAGCTACACATGGAGTCGCTGGTATTGGATGCCCACGTGGACACCCTGATCGCCCTCGTCTACGGGCGGCGCTCCCTGGGGGAGCGCTCCGAAGAGGGGCACGTTGACCTCCCCCGTCTGAGGGAGGGCGGGGTGAATGTCCAGTTCTTTGCCCACTACATCGAACCGCAGTTCAAACCGGATCGGGCTCTTCTTCGGTTCATGCAGATGGCGGACACATTCTTCCGCGAGGTCGAGGCGAATTCAGACCTGGCGGAGGTTGCCTTCAGCGCAGGCGACATCCACCGCATCACCTCTGCCGGGCGAATCGCTTGCGTACTCACCATCGAGGGGGGAGAGGTCCTGCAGGGCGACCTCGGTGTGTTGCGGGTCCTGCACCGGCTGGGTCTACGCGCCCTGGGGATGGTCTGGAACCAGCGGAATTTCCTCGCCGACGGCGTCGGGGAGGCCAGGACCGGCGGGGGGCTGACCAACCTGGGGGTGGAGGCGGTGCGGGAGATGGACCGGCTGGGCATCGTGATTGACGTGTCCCACCTCTCCGACCCCGGCTTCTGGGATGTCGTCGAGTACGCCGAGGGGCCCTTCATCGCCAGTCACTCCAATGCCCGGGCCGTCTGTCCTCACCCGCGCAATCTGACGGATGAGCAGATAAAGGCCCTGGCGGCCAAGGGCGGGGTCATGGGCATGAATTTCGCTCCGGATTTCGTTCATCCCGAGGAGGCGACACTGGAGGGAGTGCTCGACCACGTGGACCACATAGCCGGACTGGTGGGAATCGGGCACATCGGCCTGGGATCCGATTTTGACGGGATCGGAAGCACTCCCAGGGGGCTGGAGGATGTCACCCGGCTTCCGCAGCTGACGCAGGGATTGATGGACCGCGGATACTCCGACGAGCAGATCCGGGCGATTCTGGGCGGCAACTTCCTGCGCGTGCTGGAGCGGGTCTGGGGCGATTGATGGTCGGGGGCAATCGCGCGGACCTGCACGTTCATTCAAACCGATCCGACGGCCTGCTGGCGCCGGAAGAGCTGGTGCGGCGAGCCTATCGGGCTGGCCTCGGCTGCATCTCCCTGTGTGACCACGACTGCATCGACGGGGTGGGACCGGCCGCGCGCCGGGGAGAGGAGATGGGAGTGCGGGTCATCCCCGGGGTGGAGCTCTCGGTGTGGGTGAAGGGAGGCGGCGACGGAGAGGGGGGGGGACGCCCGGTCGAGGGAGAGGTTCACCTTCTCGGCTACGGGATGCGTTCGTCCGCCCTGGAGCCCTTCCTGCAGCACCTCAGGGAGGAGCGCCTGCGCAGGCTCCGCCGCATTCTTCGGCGGCTGGAGGATCTGGCCACTCCCCTGACCGAGGAGGAGGTCCTGCGGGTGGCCGCCCCCTCGCACTCACCGGGCAGACCCCACGTGGCCCGGGCCCTGGTCAGGCGGGGTCACTGCGCGAGCGTCGCGGAGGCTTTCGCCCGTCTGTTGGGCGCGGGCCGGCCCGCCTACGTACCCAGGGAGAGAGTGTCTGCCCGGGAGGGCATCGGGGCCATCAGGGATGCGGGAGGAGTGCCGGTGGCAGCTCATCCGGGACTCGGCGGGACGGTGACGCCCCTGTTGGAGAGCCTGGTGCTGATGGGGGTGGAGGGTGTCGAGGTGGTGCACCAGAATCACTCGTTAGAGGTCGTGCGGCAGCTGATACACTTCGCCCGCTGCAGGGGGTTGAGGTGCACCGGCGGATCCGACTTTCACGGCCGGCCGGAGGATCCTCCCATCGGCGAGGTTGCCGTGCCATTGCGCTGGGCGCGGGGCCTGATCTGAACACGCGGTCCCGGGGTTATGGGCCGACTCCCACCGTCATACTATAGAGGGAACTCCCTGACGGAGGGATTGGTCTGAATGGACTCGGAACCGCGCGACACTGACCTTACGGTGAACATAGACGAGTATGTCCTCTCGCTCGAGAGGCGAATCAGGCTGCAGCAGGAGCAGATATCCCGGTTGAGAAGGAGGGGACGGGTTCTGATGAACCTCCTGCTCGATCTGGGCGCCGGCAGGCAGCAGGTCAGGGGAGAGGGCAAGGTTCTCTCTCTTTTCGGTGAGGATTCCACCACCGAGCCATCCTGACAGCGGAGAGTGGTAGTGGTAAAATGCACCTGTGTTGCAGTGGAGGGAGCTGGAGACATGGCACCGCAGGAAGAGGCAGATGTGAGAGAGCGGAATGAGGAAGATTCTATAGTGCCCCTGGCGGACCTGGGGGTGCAGCTGGGCATCGGTCCGAAGGCTTTCCGGGCGATTCTGAGCACATATTCCGACCTCCTGCCCGTGCGCGAGGTGGAGGAGGAACGCGGTGTGGCCAGCTCCTGCGTGCAGTTGCTTGAACGCATATACAGGCGCACCCTCGAGGGTCACACCGAGGAGGAGATCCGCGCGGAACTGGAGCGGGAGCGGGGAAGGGCAGAGACCGGTGCGGCCGCGGAGGTCGAGGCCAGTGATGCGGATGAGGAGATTCTGGAGCTGCTGCGAGAGGTGCTGGAGCGGCTCGAGCAGGCGGAGAAGCGACGCGTTGAGGACCGGGACAAGCTGATGATGACGCTGCTGCGCACGCAGAAGGAGATGCAGCAGGTGCGATACGAGTTGGCCAAGACCCGGGGGCGCCGGCGGAAGGGGTTGTGGAACCGGTTCCGGGGAACGTGAACGGCTCAGGGGAAGGGTGACGCATGTGCGGGATCTTACGACGCTGTACAGGCCTGAATCGGTGGCGGTGATCGGGGCCTCTGCCACCAGGGGCAAGATCGGCAACGCGGTGGTCAGGAACATAATTGACTCCGGCTACGGTGGAGATGTGTACCCCGTCAATCCGGGAAGTGATGTCATCGAGGGGTTGAAGTGCTATCCCAGCGTCGGTGACATTCCGGGGCAGGTCGATCAGGCGGTGATCTGTATACCCGCCCGCCTGGTGGCCGGCGCCATGCGCGAGTGTGGCCGGGCCGGGGTCAAATCCGTGGTGACCATAAGCGCCGGTTTCCGGGAGGTGGGCCCCGAGGGTGCCGAGATGGAGAGGGAGATCGCCGCCATTGCCGACGAGTACGGCATGAACATGATGGGGCCGAACTGCCTGGGAGTCATGGCCACCCACACGCCGCTGAATGCTTCCTTCTCCGAGGGTTTCCCCCTGCAGGGAAACATCGCCTTCTTCTCCCAGTCCGGTGCCCTGTGCATAGCGATCGTCGACTGGGGGAGAGAGCAGGGCCTGGGTTTCAGCAAGTTCATCAGCATGGGCAACAAGGCCCAGCTGGACGAGGCCGACTTCATCGCCGACGCCGCCCGGGATCCCGACACCCGAGTCATCCTCCTTTACCTCGAGAGTATCGAGAATGGTGAGGCCTTTATGAAGGCGGCGGCGGAGGCTGTCAGGGAGAAGCCAGTCGTCGTGGTCAAGTCAGGGACCAGCGAGGCCGGGGCGAGGGCCGCGTCCTCACACACGGGAGCCCTGGCCGGCACCGACGCCGGGTTCGAGGCCGCCTTCAAGCAGAGCGGCGTCCTGCGCGCCCGCGCGATGGAGGAACAGTTCGTCAAGGCAGTGGCCTTCGCCCGGGAGGGGGTGCAGCCACGCGGGCGACGCGTCGCCATTGTGACCAACTCGGGAGGCCCGGGGGTCATGGCGGTGGACGCCATAGAATCCGGGGGCCTGAAACTGGCGGCCTTCGGGGAGGAGACTACTGAACGGCTGCGGTCGAGCCTGGCCAGCATTGCCAGCGTTCAGAACCCGGTGGATGTCACCGGGCAGGCCTCCGACCTCGATTACCGCGTGGCCCTGGAGAGCTGCTGCGCTGATCCCGAGGTGGACATGCTCATGACGGTGCTCGCTCCCACCGCGGTTCTCGACTCTGTGGCGGTGGCCCGGCACATCCTCGAGGTGAGCAGGATGTATTCGGAGAAGCCCATGGTCGCCTCCTTCACCGGGGGGGCGAGCGTGGAAGAGGCCACCCAGATGCTGCGGGCAGAACGCATACCCTGCTTCCAGTTTCCCGAGGAGGCGGTGCACTGCCTGTACACCATGATTGAGTACCAGGAGGTGCGAGAGCGCCTGAAGAGGGGAAGGGAGCTGTCCTTCTCCGGCGATCGGACCCGGGTGGAGGAAATCATCGCCGCGGTGCGCGCCGACGGCCGGCGGATAATGCTCGGCCCCGAGGCGATGGCCGCGGCGGAAGCCTACGGCATCAGCACCGTTCCCTCGAGGTTGGCAACCTCCCCCGCCGGGGCGGCCGAGTGTGCAGCCGAGCTGGGTTTCCCCGTCGTACTGAAGGTGGCCTCCCCGGATATCATTCACAAGACGGACATAGGCGGGGTCCGGCTGGGGCTCGAGGATCGGGACGCGGTCGAGACGGCCTATGAGCAGATCATGGAGGGCGCCAGGAGTGGGGCGGAGGGGGCCCGGGTGTACGGTGTGGAGGTCCAGAAGATGTTTCCTCCTGGACAGGAACTCATCGTGGGGCTGTCGCGGAATCCGGAATTTGGCCCCCTCCTGATGTTCGGCCTGGGCGGCATCTTCGTCGACCTGATGAAGGATGTGTCCTTCCGCCTGGCCGCCGGTCTGACCGATGTTCAGGTCAGTGAGATGATACGGGAGACGAAGGCTCACGATCTTCTGTGCGGTTATCGCGGCGAGGCGCCGAAGGATCTTGAGGCGGTAAAGGAGACAGTGGGCCGCGTGGCCCAGCTGGCCCGGGATTTTGACCAGATCCAGGAGCTGGACATCAACCCCTTCTTCGCCTACGAGGAGGGAGTTTCCGCCCTGGATGTGAAGATCACGCTGGCCGGGGAGGAGGCAGGTTGGTGCAGATAGAGGTGCTGGGTCCCGGTTGTCCCAAGTGCAGAAAGACGGAGCAGGTGTTGCGAGAGGCGGCCCGCGAGGTGGGGGCGGAAGTGGAGCTGACGCACGTCACCGACGTGGCCGCAATATCAGAGCGGGGTGTGCTTCTGACCCCCGGCGTGATCATCGACGGTGAAATCGTCTCGGAGGGGAGGGTTCCCACCGCCGGACAGGCGCGGGAGTGGTTGGGGAAATAGATGGATCTTGTTCACCGCAGTTTCCCACTGTCGATTTGAGTGCGGGGCCCGGTCAAGCCGGGCTTTTCGCAATGGGGGATTCGCCGATCTGGGGACGTATCGGCGCGGGAGGCGGCGGCCTCTTTGCAGCCTGTCCGCCGAAGCGGGACGTTCCGGCGGACAGGAGAACACCTAACGTGCGTCACTTGTTGGCAGCGACCGCCGTCACATTCCGGATCAGTCGGTCTGGGGTTCCTCTTTATCTTCTTCCAGTTCCAGGCTGATCATCACCGTGTGATCGCCCCTCATGAGGCTGATAGTGTTGTCGATGGTATAGCCATAGCCGGGAACGGTGAGCACGATGTCTCCCTCCGGCAGGTCGTCCGCCGGCTCGCCACTGATGGTGATGCTGCCGTCACTGCCGACGATGCCCTCCGTCACGCTGGGATCCACGAAGACGCTTCCATCGAAGAAGGGGAAGCCGGGGCCGCCGGTCAGAATCAGTACCGGGATCTCCTGGCGGGTGAGGGGCTCCAGCCCGCGCACGGTGAACTCGAGAATGTCGCCGGGGGCCCTGCTCGACGTCATCAACGGTAACCTCGTAGTCGTCCGGGTCTATCTCGACTTCACTGACGGGCACCAGTCCACCGTCCAGGGCGACCAGGAGCATATCCTCGTCGTCACCTATGATGGTCTCGATCAGTGTTTCCTCGCCGTCTACGGGGACTTGCATCAGCGCGTTCCAGGTGCTGTCGACGAGATCCGCCCGGATGAGGGCAGTCTCGTTATCGAGGTCCTCGTTGTCGTCCCAGGTGTCACCCTTGCCCAGGGCCCGGTCGAACCAGGTCTCCAGCTGCCTTTCGGTCACGTCCAGGTTGTTTCCGAACAGGTTGCCGCCGATGCCGTATGTTATCTCCATCTGAACTGCATAGGCCACGTGCGGTTCTGCCCAGTCGGGCACGTCGTCAAGGCCGCTGACTGCATCCTCATCCCAGTCCTCAGAATTGATCCAGTCCAGGGCCCGGGCGACCATGACCATGGTCGCGGCCCTGTCGGTGGCGCCCTCCAGGTTCGGAGTAAACACGTCGGGGTCTACTCCCAGGAATAGGCCGAGCTCGTAGAGAACCTGGGCCCTGTCCTCAGAGGTCGCCGTCCTCTGCAAATGCGACCGCAGCCGCCATCAGAGTCAACGCCACGGCCAGTACAACTGATAATGCCTTCCTTGAGACCATTTCTTACCTCCTCGAGTGTTGAGTCAGGTCAGTGATAGTTCACCTGCCCGTGCAGATGGCATGACCTTGCACAGTTTTCATATTTTCTCCATAACTCGATTCCTGCTTCAATTCCCTGCCATCACGCGAGGTCAGCCAAGCTGTCGCGGCCCGTCACCGGTCGTCCAGCAGTACTCCGGACAGGTAGTGACCGCGCGAGGTGCGGATCATCTCCACGCCGAGGGTGGACCAGGGTTGGATCCTGCAGGTCAGCTCCCTCGGAGCGCGGACGCCCTCCCACCTGCGCGTGCCGCGATTATCCCACAGGTCGACCGAATCCTCCCGAACCGCGGCGAACCCGGCTGTGAATCTGAATACCCAGGTTCGCTCGTCCCTTCGGTCAACGCCGGGCCAGGGATAGAAGAGCCAGCAGCGCCGCATCTCTTCCAGGGTCTTCCGGGCGACATCGCGGACCAGTTCGCGGTGCAGGTTGACCTGCTCTTCGTTCAGCACTTGCCTCTCACCCAGCCATTGGATGAAGCGTCTCAGGGTTGCCCTGGATTTTTTCACCGCGTTTTCGTTGACCAGGGCCTCGCGCAGGAGGTAGTGGGAGAAGAAATCCTCCAGATAGGCCAGCATGGGCTGCACATCGACCACATCTGTGAAGTTCAACCCCCGCCTATAAAGGAGATCGGCGTCGATGTGGCCGAAGTAGAAGCCGTACTGATCCAGGGCGTCACAGAGCGCTTCCAGATCCCTGGCATACTGGGCGACCGTGCCCTCGACCACCTGGTCCCGCATATCGCGGGTGAACCGTTTGCAGAGGGCCCTGATTGACCGGGAAGAGGGAGCCGGATCCCGGTAGCGCCAGTACCATTTCAACTGGCGGTTCACCTCGTCCGGGTCGAAGTGGTCAGGATCGTAGTTGCCCCCGGTCCACAGCATCATCCGGCTGTGTTCGGGATGCTCTGGATCCGATAGTGCCTCCAACAGCTCGCGGTATCCCCAGATGCCGCCACAATCCTCCGGTGGGCAGGCCCGGGCACCGCCGGTGCAGCGCGGGAACCTGATCTTGCCCTCCTCCGTCGCCATGACCTGCACCCGGTGGCGCCAGTCATCGCCGAAATCATACTCGTAGAGCATGGTCTCTTCCGGTTCGAGAGGGAGATCCCGGAGGGAGACGTCGTCCGGGTCCTCCGTCTCCACCCCGATATCCTCCTCGATAGATGCGAACGTACGCCCGGCGACCTCGAAGAGGTGGAGATGGCTGTTTTGCCATCCCATTGCGATCTGGATGACCATGTGCAGCTGCTCAAGCAGCACGGAGTCGGGCACCTGCACCCGTCTCCAGATGGGGGGATCAATGTCCAGCAGTTGGATGTGCAGCTCACAGATTTCGTGTTCTTGACCCACGGTATCACCGCCTCAAATGATAGGTTCGCCCCGGCGCATATAGAAACCTCCCGGAATCGCGGGGCAGTCGGGACGACATGCATAAGTATCTGCCGGGGGCCAGTATCGGGCCGTCAGGACTCCCTCATGGCGCCCGGGCTGGAGAGAAGGACGTCGTCGCGGATGGGTTCCAGGCAGAGGAGAATCTCCCAGGCTCTCTTCATCGTCGCCCTGAACCGGGCGGTCAGAAATTCCGGACGGCCCGACTGGACCAGGGGGCAGATGGCGGCCCCGTTTCTGTCCAGCACCATCCTGAGTCTTCCCGGCCGGTCCATGCGGGCGGTGAGGGGAAAGGTCCTGCAGGCGAAGGGACGCAGCTGGCGGGGACAGTGCTCATTGCAGGTCACGAACCAGCCACCCCGGTCCCACGAGGGAGGGAAGAGGTAGCGGCGGGAGTCGTGCCACTTGCGCTGCAGCCAGGGCTGGTCCCCGATTAGCAGCTGTTCTCCGGGAAAGAGGTATATTCCCACCCCCGGGGCCCAGTCGCGGCAGCATATGGAATCGCACAGCTGGCCGCAGTCAAAGGACAGCGGGGTCACAGATGCGGTCATCTGGTAGATGTGTGTCCACAGGTTCTCCAGCCCATCTTCGCTCAGCACGGGATCCTCCTTCCGGCGCGCACAGACTAAGTGTGTCACAGCAGGGGCGGGGAGACAACGGGGACCGCCGGTGGTATCCTAGTTCCAGATGTGTCACCGATGGCGGGGGGTCAATGTGACCAGGGACGGTGCGGTTGGGCGCTATCATATACAGACGTACGGCTGTCAGATGAATGAGCACGATTCGGAGGTCCTGGCCGGCATCCTGGAGGACATCGGGTATGAGCGGGCTGATGATGCGGCCGGGGCGGACCTGATACTGGTGAACACCTGCTGTGTGCGCGACAGTGCCGAGCAGCGAATCCTCGGCGAGCTGGGACGGCTGAAGCGGCACAAGTACCGGGATCCGGAGGTCATGATCGGGGTCTCGGGCTGCATGGTCATGAAGGACGACTCCATGGAGGAGCTGAGGAGACGTGCTTCGCACGTGGACTTCGTCCTGGGGACCGACCAGCTGCACCGGCTGCCGGAGTTCCTGGAGCGCGCCCGTCAGGGCGAGGGGATTCTGCTTGAGAGGGAATCCGGAGAGGGAGTCCTGCCCACTGATCTACCCCGGCGGAGGGCGGCAGGGATCCGGGCCTGGGTGCCGATCATTTACGGCTGTGACAACTTCTGCACCTACTGCATTGTCCCGTACGTCCGGGGGCGTGAGATCAGCCGGCCGGTGCGGGACATCATCCGCGAGGTGGAGGTGTTGGTGGACCGGGGCGTCAGGGAGATCACCCTGCTCGGCCAGAACGTGAATTCCTACGGACGGGACCTGGAAGAGGACGTCGACTTCGGCGACCTCCTGTGCCGCCTGAACGAGGTGGACGACCTGCGATGGATACGCTACACCACGTCTCATCCCCGGGATTTCTCCCCCGAATTGGTCGACCGCATTGCCGGCCTCGACCGCGTGTGCGAGCACTTCCACCTGCCGGTGCAGAGCGGCAGCGACCGGATTCTCCGACGGATGGGCCGCGGCTACACCCGCCAGAGGTATTTGGAGCTGACCTCGCAGATCCGCGAGGTGTCTCCCGGTGCCTCCGTCACCACCGACGTCATCGTCGGCTTCCCGGGCGAGACCGAGGAGGATTTCGAGGATACCTGCGACCTCTTCCGCCGGGTCCGTTTTGACGGCGCCTTCAGCTTCCTATACTCGCCCCGCTCGGGCACGGCGGCCGCCGAATACCCGGAGCAGGTACCCCTCGAGATCAGAAGGGAGCGGCTTGATCGCCTGAATCGCCTGCAGTACGGCATATCCCTGGAGAGGAACCGGGAGCTGGAGGGGGCGGAGATGACGGTCCTGATCGACGGACCTAGTGAGAAGCATCCCGAGGTGTTGAGGGGCCGGAGCCGAACCAACAAGCTGGTGCTGGCACCGGGGCCGGAGACTTACCGGGACCGCTTCGTCCGGGTGCGAATCGTGCGGGCGGAGACCTTTCAGCTGCGCGGCGAGATCATCGGTCCGGCGTGAGAACCGCCACCACCATGCGGATGAAGCATTCCTTGAGCCCGGGTATACGGGCCAGTGGGAACAGATACCGGCGCAGGGGCACCTCGCGGTAGTGCAGCAGCTGCGCGGGCAGGCCCCGGGCGATGCGGCGGAATCTGCGGGCGGTCATGCGGTTGAGGTAGACCAGCTGGTCTGATTCTCTATCTCCCAACCTCAGATTTAATCTATCCTCCCCGTCGGGAAGATCACTCACGAGGCGTCGGTAGGCCTCCACCAGGGTGGGTTCGCTGAATAGCAGGTGCACCCATGGTATGCCGATGGCATCGGACAGGTGTGCCCCGTAGGGGTGGTAGTAGGGGGGGAAGTTGATGAAGACCCTGCCCCCGGGCCGCAGCACCCGGAGGCACTGGCGCAGGACCTTCACCGGCTCGGACAGATGCTCCACCGTGTCATTGAGGATAATGGTGTCGAAGAACTCGTCGGAAAAGGGCATGTCGCCGGCGTCGCCCGTGACGAAGCTGGTCAGGTGCGCCAGCCCCTCCTCGCGGCTGAAGTCCGTCGCC
Organism: Bacillota bacterium; assembly: GCA_046484105.1. GTDB lineage: Bacteria > Bacillota > Sulfobacillia > SLMV01 > SLMV01 > PWUC01. Next base: position 2,553 of record JAWOBW010000118.1, on the reverse strand, counting down.
CGCCGGCGATAGCTCTCGACGGAGTCGATTCCCCACACGTGACGGGGCTTCAGGGTGGCGTAGTAACAGGTCTTGCCTCCCGCCCCGCAGCCGACGTCCAGGACTTTCCTGTCGCTGAACATCTCGTCGATGCCGGCGAAATCCAGGTAGTAGTGTATGGTGCGGTGACCCTGTTGAAACTGCCACTGCGCGTAGGTCATGCTTCCGCCTGTCTCCAGGTTGAAGGGGTGCACCGGTCGGGGAAAGAACCGGTTCAGAAACAGAAGCAGGGCCACACCTGGCGCGTTCACCTGTTCACCTCCCGGATTTATGCGGCATCTGCTTTCTTGTACAATACATAGAGAAGCTCGGTCAAGGCCTTGAGGGGAGGAGAGAATGGGGCGCAAGGATGAAGTCAGCACCCCGATGATGAAGCAGTACCTGAGCATAAAGGAATCGCATCCCGGGGATATACTGCTGTTTCGGATGGGTGATTTCTATGAGATGTTTTTCGAGGACGCCGAGACTGCCGCCCGAATCCTGGACATCGCCCTCACCTCCAGAGATGGGGGCAACGGCGTGCGGGTTCCCATGGCCGGAGTTCCCCATCACTCGGCGGAATCGTACATACAGACGCTGCTGGACGCCGGGCAGAGAGTGGCCATCTGTGAGCAGATGGAGGATGCGTCCCCGGGCAAGGGCCTGGTGAAGAGAGAGGTGGTCCGCATCATCACTCCCGGGGCCAGGATGGATGCCGCGGTGATGGGGAGCAAGAGGGACAACCTGGCCGCCGCCGTTGCCGGCGCGGGGGATTCTCTGGGCATGGCTGTGGCGGACATCTCCACTGGCTACTTCGCCTGCGTGCAGGTGGACGGGCCGGATGCGCGGCGGAGGCTGACGGGGGAGTTTGCCCGGCACGAGCCGCGGGAGTGCTGCGTGGACCCGGATCTGCCCGACGGGAAAATCTGGAGGGAAGACCTCGCGGAGGCGGGAATCGTCCATTTCCCCGAGCTGGATTCCTGGGTTTTCGAGGAGGGGAAGTGTCGCCAGGTCCTGCGCGACCACTTCGGCGTGTCCGACCTGGCGGGATTCGGCTGCGACGACAGGCCGCAGGCGGTGCGGGCAGCCGGCGGGCTTCTGCAGTATCTGAGGGAGGTGGGGCGGAACGCTCTCCGGCAGATCGTCTCCCTTCAGACCTACAGCGTCGAGGATCACCTGATCATCGATCCGGTGGCCCGGCGAACGCTGGAGCTGACCGAGCCGCTGTTCTCTGACCGCAGGGGTGGCACGCTGCTGGGCACCCTGGACCGCACGCAGACGCCCATGGGGGGCAGGCTCCTGCGGCGGCAGATGGAGCGTCCACTCCGGGACCCCGAGGCGATAAGACGGCGCCTGGACGCCGTCGAGGCCCTGGTCGGCGATCCCGTCTCCCGGGACCGCCTGCAGGGGGCCCTGCGCAGGATACAGGATCTGGAGCGGCTGTCGGGGCGAATCTCCTACGGCACCGCCGGTCCCAGGGACATGGCCGCCCTGCGCGACTCCCTGGGCAGAATTCCCGGAGCGCTGGACGCCCTCTCCGGCCTGTCCGCGGCCGGCGATCCGTCTTCCATCTGGTCCGAGCTGGCAGACATGGACCTGCTCGAGGACGTGAGGGAGGAGCTGGAGATGGCCCTGGTCGAAGAGCCGGCGGCCGCACTGCGCGAGGGGGGAATCATACGTCCGGGCTACGACGAGGACATCGACCAGCTGCGCAGGCGCGCCGAGGAGGGAAAGAGTTGGATCGCGGGGCTGGAGGTCCGGGAGCGAGAGAGAACGGGGATCAAGTCGCTGAAGGTCGGTCACAACAAGGTTTTCGGCTACTACCTGGAGGTGACTCATCCCAACCGGGACCTGGTACCGGATTCCTATGAGCGGAAGCAGACCCTGGTCAACTCGGAGCGTTACGTGACTCCCGAGCTGAAGGAGAAGGAGGCCGTCATTTTCGGGGCGGAGGAGCGGCTGGCCGATCTGGAGTACCGGGCCTTCGTGCGGCTGAGGGAGGCGACGGCGGGGGAGGCAGACCGGTTGCTGGCCGCCGCGGCCTCCCTGGCCCAGATGGACTTTCTGCTATGCCTGGCCCTGGTGGCCGCGCACAACAACTACTGCCGGCCGGTGGTGGACGAGGGGCTGGTGCTGGACATCGTGCAGGGCAGGCACCCGGTTCTGGAGGCCGCCGACGCAGAGGAACCCTTCGTGCCCAATGACTCCTACATCGACTGCGACAGCCAGTCCCTGATCGTGGTCACCGGCCCCAACATGTCCGGAAAGTCCACCTACCTGCGCCAGGTGGGACTGATTGTCATCATGGCGCAGATGGGCTCTTTCGTGCCGGCGAAAAGGGCCCGGATCGGGGTCGCGGACCAGGTCTTCACCCGCATCGGCGCGGCGGACGACCTGACTCGGGGGCGCAGCACCTTCATGATGGAGATGATCGAGGTGGCCAACATTCTCAACAACGCCACCACCAGGAGCCTGTTGATCCTCGATGAGGTGGGACGGGGCACCAGCACGTACGACGGCATCAGTATAGCCTGG
>JAWOBW010000117.1:0-21203 GCA_046484105.1 Bacillota bacterium | reverse complement strand
GTGACCACCGGGAACAGAAGAGAGGATGAGGTACTGCTGCGCCACCTCCAGGACAGCGGGGTCTACACCTGCATAAGGGGGATGGGACTGCGGCTGGCGCCCCACTTCTACTGCAGTGACGAAGACGTGGACCGCCTGCTCGATCTTCTGTGAGGGGTGGGAATGTACAACCGCAGGTTCCGGGGCAAACCCCGCCCCCGGGTCTGCCGGGGACGGTTGGCAAACGATGCCCAGTTGAGTAGAATCAGTCTCACACCCGAAATCCTGATACGCTGTTTCAGTGGACCCGGCGGGGATGGACGGTGAAGAAGCACTCACACGGGAAAGGAGAACACTTCATGATGGGACGGTTCAAGGCTGCAACCCGCAACCGGAGGCTCATCTGGTCACTGGCGGTCATAATGGGCCTCATCCTGGTCGCAGGATCGGGATGCGGTGACCCCGAACGGGCCGATCCACCGTCTGTTGACGATCCCGACACTGCTGATCCCGGCGGCGAGGAAGATGATAGGTACGGGGGTACTGCTGTCCTGCGCATTCAGGGAGAAATAGCCACCCTCAATCCATTCTTCGGCGGAGATACCATCATCGGCCAGGTGGGTGCCTTCACCGCCGAGCGCCTCGTCATGCTGAACGAGGACAGCGAATACGAGGGACAGCTGGCGACACACTGGTCAGTGAGCGAGAACGGCCTCGAATACACCTTCCACCTGAGGGATGACGTGACCTGGCACGACGGTGAACACTTCACTGCGGACGACGTCATCTTCAGCTTCGAGCTACTCATGAACGAGGAGGCTGCGGTTCCCGCCCGTTCCAACTTCCTCATCGGCGGGGAGCCCATCGAGATGGAGAAGGTGGACGACTACACGGTCAAGATGATCGTGCCGGAGCTGTTTGCGCCGGTGTTGACCACCGTTGCCCGCCTGCCCATGGCACCTAAACACATAGTGGAGCATGTCAACCCGGCCGATCTGGACACCTGCGACTGGGGAGAGGAGCCGATTCACACCGGACCCTTCAAGTTCGCTGAATACCGCGCGGGTGAGTACGTCAGGCTGGTCCGGCACGACGACTACTGGGGAGGCATGCCCTACCTGGAGGAGGTCGTGCTCCGCATAATACCCGACATGAGTCCCACCACCGTCGCCCTTGAGAGTGACCAGGTGTACTTCTCCGACGTCCCGCCGGATGTCTTCCAGCGGCTGGATCAGGAGGGCAAACTGCAGACCTTCAGCGCTCCCAGCGGCAACGTCCAGTTCTTCTGCATGAACAACCTGGTGTGGCCCTTCGACGACGTGCGGGTGCGCAAGGCTATCAATCACGTCATCAACCGGGAGGCGATATGCGAGCACGCCTTCCTGGGTTATGCTCAGCCGGCGGAGAACTTCATGGTGCCCACCGACATGTACTACAACGAGGACGCCATCGTCAGGTACGAGTTCGAGGTGGACAGGGCGCAGGAGCTGCTGGAGGAAGCCGGTTTCGAGCCGGGGTCCGACGGCATCATGACAAAGGACGGTCGCAGGCTGGAGTTCGAGCTGATCATAACCCAGGGCAACGCTCAGCGTGAGCAGGCCGCCCTGATCATCCAGTCCGACTTCGAGAAGGCGGGCATCAGCGTGGTCCCGCGCACCATGGAGTGGAGTGCCCAGGTGGGCATACTGACCGCGGGAATGGATCCACCCGAGTACGAGACCATGATCATGGGCAATACCCTCGGCCCGGATCCGGATCGCTACCACGCGGTCTACGGGCCGTCCCAGTACCTGACCGGGTTCAACTACCTCGCCTACCTCAACGACGAGGTGGAGGACCTGTTCCAGCTGGGGCGGATCACCGTCGATGAGGCCGAGCGCCAGGCCGTGTACGAGGAATTGCAGCACGTCATAACCGATGATGCCCCGGTGGGGTGGCTGTGGTACGCTGAGACCCTGTATGCGTTCTCACCCGAGTTGAGGGTTGAGGAGGCGGGCCTGACGGGGCAGGGACACATACGGTTCCTCAAGCCGGCGGGTCTTTACATCCAGAAGTGAGGGGCTGAGGCGGCGGGGCGGCCTTGTGCCGCCCCACCGCGAGATGGGGGTGGTCTGACTTGCAGATGTTTCTGCTGCGCCGGGTGATTACCCTGGTTCCGCTGCTGGTTGGCGTGACCTTCATCTCGTTTCTGATCATGAATCTCTCCCCGGGTGATCCGACCGCCATCTACATCGACCCGAGCCTGGGTGAACACACCCAGGAGATGCGCGAGGCGGTCCGCAGGAGCCTGGGGTTGGACCGCCCCCTGCCGGTGCGTTACGCGCTGTGGCTGGGGAAGCTGGCGACGGGGGACCTGGGATACTCCTTCGTCAGCCGCAGGCCGGTGACGAAGGAGATAGGTGACAGGATATTCAATACTCTACTTCTGGCCTCGGCATCTCTGGGAGTGGCACTGCTTCTGGGGGTGGTAATCGGGGTCTATTCGGCGCTGAACCAGTACAGACTCTCCGACTATGTGGTCACAGTACTGGCGTTCATCGGACTGTCCATGCCGAATTTCTGGTTTGCCATGGTGATGATCCTGGTATTCACCGGCAGGTTGGGCTGGTTGCCGTCCGTGGGAATGATGGATGTCCACACGGGGGCGGGTTTGCTGGAGAGGTCAGTAGACGTGCTGCGGCACCTGATCATGCCCACGCTGGTGCTGTCTCTGGCTCACATGGCCAGCTGGACCCGCTACCAGAGATCCTCCATGCTCGAGGTGGTGCGGCAGGACTACATCAGGACTGCGCGCGCCAAGGGACTGTCCGAGCGCGTGGTCACCTACCGTCACGCCCTGCGCAATGCCGCCATCCCGGTGATCACACTCCTGGGTATGTCGCTTCCGACCCTGATCAGCGGTTCCTTCATCGTCGAGACGGTGTTCGCCTGGCCGGGCATGGGGCGCCTGGGGGTCGGAGCCGTATTCAGCCGCGATTACCCGGTGGTGATGGGAGTGACCCTGTTTTCCTCGGTGATGGTGATGGGGGGCAACCTGCTGGCGGACGTCATGTATGCGGTGATCGACCCGAGAATCCGGTACAAGTGAGGGGTGTCTGATGCCAGACATGACGGGCCCGGACAAGACCGCAGAGGTTGCCGGGGAAAGGGACTTTCGCATGGAGAGCTGGGGTCGGATGACCTGGAGACGCTTCTCCAGTCACCGCCTGGCCATGGGTGGACTGGTGGTTGTGACCCTTCTGGCCCTGGTGGCCATACTGGCTCCCTGGATCGCCCCGCACTTGCCCAGCGAATTGCGGCTGGATCTGATAGTCGGCGGGCAGCCGCTGGGTCCCTCACTGGATCACCCCTTCGGCACTGACACCCTGGGGCGGGACTGGTTTTCCCGGGCAATATATGGAGGCCGGGTTTCCCTGTCCGTCGGCCTGGTTTCGATGAGCATCTCCATCGCCATAGGCGTCACCATGGGGGCTCTGGCCGGTTTCTACGGTGGTGTGATCGACAACATCATCTGCCGCGTGATTGATGTGCTGATGTGCATCCCCATCTTCTTTCTGATCCTGACTGTGAATGCATACGTCACGCCCAGCATCTTCAACATCATGGCGGTGATCGGAGCCTTCGGGTGGATGGGAGTGGCGCGCCTCGTCCGCGGCCAGCTGCTGAGCCTGCGCGAACAGGAGTTCATCGAGGCCGCCCGGGCCCTGGGAGTGCGAGACATCCGCATAATCTTCCGCCACCTTCTTCCCAACGCCCTCGCCCCGGTGGTCGTGGCCGCGACCATGGGGGTGGCCAATGCCATATTGACCGAGTCTGCTCTCAGCTATCTCGGTCTCGGAGTACAGGAGCCCACCTCCAGCTGGGGCAGCATGCTCAGATCCGCCCAGCCCTACCTGGTCCAGGCGCCCTGGATGGCCATATTCCCCGGAGTGCTGATCTCGGTGACGGTGCTGGCCCTGAACTTCATGGGCGACGGCCTGCGCGATGCCACCGATCCGAGGCTCAAGCGCTGAGGCGACGGATCCGTCCCCCGACGACTTCCCGCCCGGTCAATTCTCGCCGTCCGGCAGGACCCCTGAGATTGGAGTCGAATCTGGAGGGGACCCGCGCGGGGCGAGCCTGGAAGACGCCAGGTGAGCGGGTTGACCAGCTGCCGCGCCGACCGAGGATCAGTTGTTCAGCATGCGATTGCGGAGGTGATGCCGAGTGAACTGGTTTGAGTATCCAGCGAAACGCGTGTACGAGGCGCTGCGGGTGATGGAAGAGGGCATGGCAGAGATGCATTCGGGGGAATTCAAACAGGCCGAACGGACTTTCGACCGGGCGCTCAGCATATGTCCGGTGCCGGCCATCTTCAACAATCTGGCCACCGTGTACATGCACACCGACCGGTGTGACGAGGCCCTGGCTGTCCTGGAAGGCAACCTGGCCCGGGACGACACGCCCAATCCCTACGCCCACGCGCTGGGGTCGCGCTGCCTGCTCAGACTCGACGAGCCGGAGCGGGCGAGGGTCGCCGCCGAGAATGCGGTGGAGCACTTTGAGGCAGGTCCGCAGACGGGGAGCGGTCGGGAATCGAGCCGGGCGGAGGCGGGCTGGTACGAGTACGCCACTCCCATTCTGAAGGCATTTGGCGATCTCGGCGAGCACCGGCGCGTCTGGCGCCTGTACCAGGACTGGAAGCCGGGCATCCGCGACCCCATTGCCCGCTACTATGCCGGCATCGCCGCATTCAACCTGGGATACCTGGGACGGGCCGAGGCTCTCTGGCTTCAGTTGAGAAACGGCGATTGGAAGTTTCTCGAGAGATTCTGCCTGATGGCGCGCCTGTGCGGAGACGAGGATTTTCCGATGCCGGCCCTCACCTACGAACTGCCGGCCTCCTCGCAGCAGGTGAAGGAGATTCTCAGCAGTGGGAGAAGGGGTGCAGATTCGGAGCTCATCATCGAGTGGTTCCTGATCCATCCGCCGGATTTGTTCCTGCTGCTGAACCTGGTGCTTTCGGGGGAGGTGTCGAGAGAGAATGCCGGACTGTTGCGGGAGCTGGTCGCCCACGGCGGCGAATGGGGTGAGGAATTCGGCCGGAAGCTCCTGCTGTCCAACCGGTTTCCATATGATTTCAAGATGGCCGCTGCCGCGGGACTGGCGGACCGGGGCGTGTTGGAGGCGGGTGCCCCGGTGAAGATGATGTTGGACGGAAAGCCGCACCACGTCATCCTGCGCCCGGTGCGGGTTTCCCTCGACGCCACTTGCGAGATGGTGGAGCATCACGAGAGGATAGGTCAGCTGGTCGAGGGGGACGAGCTCCAGCGCGCGCGGGAGGAGATCGAGCACCTGATCGACAGCGAGGACGAGGTCTGGGCCGGCCTGGTTATGCTCTACGCCGAGGTGCTGCGCAGGCTGAAGGACTTCGACGAGGCCGAGACGTGGCTGGAGCTGCTGGCGGAGCAGCAGCCGGACAACCCGGCGGTTCAGATCAACCTCGCCCGCGTTCGCGCTGCCCAGGGACGCCATGCTGACGCGGAGGCTCTCCTGTGCCAGCTGGACCTGAGGGGCGTCCCGCCGGATGCCCGACGGGAGATGGAGAGGGTGCGCGACAATATTCGCAACCTTTTGCGGTTGCGCCACGGACCTGACCTGTTGCTGGGCAGGAGTCATCGGCAGATCAGGGAGGAGGCCGAGGAGCGGCGGGTCCACCCGGGCCGGACCACCCTGAGAAGCGCCCTGCGCAAGGTGCCGGTGAAGTGGCTGAATACGGCCTGTCGGCTGCACGGCCTGCCTGACCCCGCTTCCAGGCGACCTGAGCGCGAGGAGCAGCTGGCTGAATGGATCCTGGAGGACCCAGCCCGCATGCTTGCGAACCTGGCCGACGAGGAGCCGGACCGGTTCGGGGATTTGAGGGCACTGCTCACCTTCCTTCTGGAGCGAGGGGGATGGGCGGAGAAGGGGCGGGTGGCACTGCGATTCGGATCAGATGACAACGACGAGTTCTTCAGGTCCGATGATCTGCCCGACTCCGCCCTGGGTCTTTCGCGCATGGCGGGACTGGTCTTCGTGGGCCAGACGAATGTGAAGAAGGAGCTGCGCAAGGTGGCGGTGATTCCGGTCGACCTGAGGGCTCCGCTGCGGGAGGTCCTGGAGGAGATGTGAGTGGGCCGTTGGGACCGGCTCTCTGAGGCCACGTGGAAGGTGGAGGAGGCGCCTGGTGGCCGTGCGCTGGGACGGGGAGCGCAGGGGATATGCTCCTGAATGTGCCGCTTCAACTCGGCTGACGCGAGAGTGTACTATATAACATGTGAGTGCAGGATGCCGCACACCAGGTGATCTGCGTACCTGGCAATGCAGGGTGAGGAGGAAACAATGGACTACCACATCGAGATTCGTGAGACTGAGGAGCGAAAACCCAGACCTCGTGACGAGGAGCTGCGTTTCGGAGAGGTATTCACCGACCACATGTTCATCATGCGCTACGCGGAGGGTCGGGGCTGGCACGACGCTGAGGTGGTGCCCTACGGCCCACTGAGTCTTCCGCCAGCTGCCGCCTGCTTCCACTACGGCCAGACGGCCTTCGAGGGCATGAAGGCGTACCGGACTGATGACGGGCGGGATCTTCTGTTTCGTCCGGTCGACAATGCCCGGCGCCTGAATGTTACGGCCCAGAGACTGTGCATGCCGAGGATGGACGAGGAGCTGTTCGTGCGGGCAGTTCAGACGGCGGTTTCCGTCGACCGGGACTGGATACCAACCGCACCGGAGACTTCGCTGTACATCAGACCCTTCGTCATCGCCACCGAGGAGAACCTGGCCCTGAAGCCCTCCTCATCCTACTTCTTCGTCATCATCATGTCGCCGGTGGGCCCCTACTACCGCCGGGGGATCGCCCCCACGAGGATCCTGGTGGAAACGGAACACGTCCGGTCAGTGACCGGAGGTGTGGGCGCGGCGAAGACCGGGGGCAACTACGCCAGGGGCCTCAAGGCAGAAGTTCGGGCAGCGGCCGACGGGTACGACCAGGTGCTGTGGCTGGACGGAAGAGAGCGCAGGTATGCCGAGGAAGTCGGCACCATGAATGTCTTCTTCAGGATCGATGATGTCATCATCACCCCGCCCCTGCGCGGCACGATCCTGCCCGGGATAACCAGGTATTCCGTGCTCACCCTGCTGAGCGAATGGGACGTGGAGGTGCAGGAGCGAGAGATCTCGCTGCAGGAGATCGCGGGAGCCCACCGCGCCGGTGTTCTTCAGGAGGCCTTCGGCACTGGCACCGCGGCAGTGATCTCTCCCATGGGGCGGCTGTCGTGGGATGGGACGGACATGAACATCAATGACGGCCGCACTGGTGAGCTCACGGCGCGCCTGTATGAGACGCTGACCGGCATACAGAGGGGAAGAATTGAGGATCGCTTCGGCTGGACGGTGGAGGTTCCTTCCAGACCGCGCAGAACTTGAGGGCCGGTGTTCCTGTGCCTGCCGTCGGGGTGGATGCGGTATGCTCGCGGCGCAGCGACGGACGCGGCCGCCCCGAAACGGGTGGTTGAGCTGCATTGACCGCCGCTCCGGTCGAGAGGTTCGGAATCACTCCACCTCGACGACGGCGCCGTGTGCCCGGGCAAACAGGACCGCCTGCTGAAGGTTGATCTTCGCGCCGGCCAGGTTGACCGCCGCCAGGTTCACCCGCTCCAGCCTGGCTCCGCGCAGGTCAGCTCCCTTCAGCCTGGCACCGTCGAGAGCTGCTCCCGACATGTCGCTGTCGCGCAGGTTTGCCCTGCGCAGGTCGCACCGCAGCAGGCTGGCGTCGACCAGCTTGGCCCCGGAGAAGTCCTGCCCCGTCAGATTCTGTTCATCCAGGAGGGTGTAGGACCAGTCTCCGCCCTCAATGGTCACTCCCGTGAGCTGCGCCCGCTCGAAGCTGGAGCCCACCATCTTGCACTGACTGAAGCGAGCGTTGAACAGCGCGGCGTTGGCAAAGGTGCAGTTGAGGAACTGGGACGAGGAGTGAACCGATGCTCCCAACAGGGCCAGGGTGAAGTCGCATTCGGTGAATGTCACGTGTTGCGTGGTGCATTCGGTCATCCGGGTTCCCCGGAATCTGCAGCTTTCGAGATGGCAGTTGACGAGTCGCACCTGTTCAAAGGCGCTATCACCGAAGTCGATATCGCGAAAGGTCTCACCATCATACAGGATTGGATCGGGCGGCGACACGAGGCTCACCTCTCATCTCCCTCGCCTGGATCATCACCATTCGGCAATGGTTCCGTCAGCATTCCTCCAGACGGGATTCTTCCAGTCACCGGCTGCGCCTGCCATCTTCCTCACCTTCTCTTCATCGATCTCTATTCCCAGTCCGGGCCCCCGGGGCAGGTCCACGTATCCGTCTCTGAAGGTGAAGGGGCCGGGGTCCTTCAGGTAGTCCAGAAGGTCGGCCTCCCGGTTGTAGTGGATGCCCAGGCTCTGTTCCTGGATGAGTGCATTGGGGGTGCAGGCATCCACCTGTATGGCCGCCGCCAGGTTTATCGGTCCCAGGGGGGCGTGGGGAGCCACGGCCACGTCGAAGGCCTCGGCCATGGCCGCAATCTTCTTCACCTCTGAGATGCCGCCGGCGTGGGACAGATCCGGCTGTATTATGTCGGCCCTGCCAGCGCAGAGGACGGGCTTGAAGTCCCAGCGGCTGAACAGCCTCTCGCCCAGGGCTATGGGTATGCCAAAGTGCAGCAGTCCCGACAGCGCCTCGAGGTTTTCACTCAACACCGGTTCTTCGATGAACATCAGGTTGAGGGGGGCGAGCTCACGGAACAGGACGCGGGCCATTCCCCGGTGCACGCGGCCGTGAAAATCTACGGCTATACTCACCTCGTCGCCGACGGCGTCTCTGACTGCAATTACCCGGTCAATGACGGACTTTACCTGTGCCGGGCTGTCGATGTAGTGCATCCGGGAGCAGGCATTCATCTTGACGGCGGAAAACCCCTGTGCCTTTTTTTCCAGGGCCTCCTCGCCGACCGCCGCCGGGCAGTCCCCGCCTATCCACGAATAGACCCAGACTCTGTCCCTGGCCCGACCTCCCAGCAGCTCATACACCGGCACATTGTGATACCGACCCTTGATGTCCCAGAGGGCCTGATCGATGCCGGCTATCGCGCTCATCAGCACGGGACCGCCGCGGTAGAACCCGCCCCGGTAGAGCTTCTGCCAGTGGTCTTCTATTCTCAGGGGATCTTCGCCCAGCAGGTACGAGCTGAGTTCTGTGACCGCCGCCGCCACTGTGTCGGTCCTTCCCTCCAGGGCGGGTTCTCCCCAGCCGTCGATGCCCTCGTCGGTGCGTATCTTGAGGAAGAGCCAGCGGGGGGGCACCTTGTAGAGCTGAAACTGGATGATCTTCATGCCCGGCGAGCCTCCTCGATCACTGTGAGAAGGGCCCGGGCCTGTTCGGAGATTCCGTCGGGATCCATCTCTGGGTTCACCAGGCTTCCGCCCACTCCCAGGGCAGCGGCGCCGGCGCGGATGAATTCGGCCGCGTTCTCCAGGTTGATCCCGCCGGTGGGGACCAGTTTGATCTGGGGCAGTGGTCCCCCCATGTTGCGAATGAAGCCTGGACCCAGTGCGGCGGCCGGGAAGACCTTCACCATGTCTGCTCCCGCCTCCCACGCCCGCACTATCTCGGTGGGGGTCATCGCGCCCGGCAGGACAGGGCGGGAGTATCTGCGACAGATCTTGATGACGCCGGGATTGAGATTCGGAGCGACGACGAAATCCGCTCCCGCGAGGATGGCCGACCGGGCACTCTCCGAATCCAGCACAGTCCCGGCCCCGACCGCGATCTGTCGGTCCTCAAGCGATGACCTGATCGCGGAGATCATCCTGAGGGGTTGGGGGCTGTTCATAGTGACTTCCAGGGCCCTCACACCACCGGCGACCAGGGCGCGAACTACCCGGCTTGTCGCGTCGGGCTGCATCCCCCTGATGACGGCGATGAGACCGGAGCTTTCGACCGCGTCGAGAACACTCTCTCTTTTCACTGCATCAACCTCCTAGCGCTCGACTTCCGCCCGTTCGCCCAGGAACAGCTGCAGCTCCTCCCAGGTGGGCAGTCCCTCCACGTCGCCCCGGACCGTAGTGGCGAAGGCTCCGACCGCGTTGGCCAGCCTGACGGATTCGCGGAGTGTGTGGCCCCTGAGCTGACCGGCGACGAATCCGGCGGCAAAACCGTCGCCCGCCCCCACGGGGTCGACCACTCGCTCGACCTGGACTCCGGGAATGCGAACTGTCCCCGCGGCGGTGCCCAGGACTGCTCCCGCGGCGCCCAGCTTGAGGACCACTACGTCGGGACCGAGGGCGAGGAAGCGCGAGATCATTTCGTCCGGGTCGTCGGTGTCAAATAGGATCCTGCCCTCGTCGAATCCCGGGAGAACCACGTCAGCCCGGGCGGCTATGTCCAGTATCACCCGGATCATCTCCTCCCCGCTCCACAGCTTCAGGCGCAGGTTGGGATCGAAGCTGATCGTCAGGTCGCCCCCGCGCGCTAGTTCGATGGCCCGATACACTGTCTTCCGGCAGGAGTCGCTGAGGGCGGGGGTTATGCCGGTCAGGTGCAAATGACGGGCCGCGGCTATGTACTCCGGGTCGAGATCCCCGGGGACCATCCGGCTGGCGGCCGATCCCCGGCGGTAGTAGTGGATGCGGGTTCTTCCCAGTTCGAAGCGTTCCTTGACCATGAGGCCGGTGGGACGGCTGTCGTCCCGCTTCACCCGGCTGACATCTACTCCCTCTCCCCGGATGAAGGACTCCACGTAGTCGCCGAAACTGTCCCGGCCCAGGCGGCTGATCCAGCCCGCCTTGAGGCCCAGTCGGGCCAGGCCGATGGCGAAATTGGACTCCGTGCCCCCCAGGTGTCGGCTGAAGCGGCTGACGTACTTGAGCGACCCGCTCTCCTCCGGGTTCATCATCACCATGGTCTCTCCGAAGGTGACAGCGTCGAGCAACCTGATCCCTTCCTCTCCGTGTCGGATGACAGCTGCCGAAAATGCATCACATGTCCCCGGTCATTCGCCGTCCCGGCATTTCGTCGCCTCGTACAGGATGATGCCGGCCGCCACTGCCAGGTTCAGGGAGGATGCGCGGCCCCGCATCGGGATGCGCACCTGTAGATCACCCTCGCGCAGCAGTTCCCCTGGAATTCCCGCGTTCTCGCTGCCGAGCAGCACTGCACATGGACGGGGAAAGCGCGCCCGGGCGAGATCTGTCTCCGCGCGGGCGGAAGTGGTTACCAGGCCCACTCCCCGCGTTCTCAGGTTGCGGAGCAGGTCCTCCATCGAGTCGATTCTGACCAGGGGAACGCTGAAGACGGTCCCCATGCTGGCCCGTATTGCAGTGGGGTCGAAGGGGTCGGTGGTCTGCCCGACCAGCACCGCGCCGCTACCGCCCGTTGCATCGATGGTCCGGACGATAGTTCCCAGATTGCCGGGATTTCCGATTTCCAACAGGACCGTGAGCACGGCCTCTTCGGTGAGCTGGATCTCATCCACAGTCGAGTACCGGGGCCTGGCCACCGCGGCCATACCGACGGGGTTGTCTCTCGACGAAATCGAGGAGAATACGTCGGCGCTTACGGGAAGGACCTCAATGCCCCTCTCTTCTGCCTGCTCAGCCGCCCTGATGCCGACTTCGCTCTCCAGCTGCTCGGGACAGACCACGACGGTTTCGACGGGCGTCCGGCTGTCCAGTGCCTGAAGTACCGGGTGGATGCCCTCGACCAGGCACAGGCCGGTGATTCGGCGGATTCGTCGCCTGAAGAGCTTGCGGATGCCCTTGATTCTCCGATTCTGAGTGCTGGTTATCCGATCCACCCGTCATCCCCTCATTGTCTCGACCGCGCTGTTCCCGGGGTCGGCCGGGATCTGCCGTGCCCTCTCGATGGCAGTTGCCTGGCAGTCCCCCCGTCTCATCTTCTCGTTCCATTATAGACCAGCAGACGGGCCCGTCTCCACGTGATTGATGAACCCGCCCCGTGAGCCAGCTCTTCGGAGGTTTCGAGGACTTCCCCGAACCTGCCGACAAACAGGTGACCGGGAGATGAAGTCGAACTGTATGGGGGAGACGTAAGGAGATGATGGAGCCCAGTCTCGCGGCCTCTTGTTTTGTGAAAGGGTGATGACATGAAGAGAGTACTGGTTCTTGGGGCCGGAAGAGTGTCCGGACCCTGCGTACAGTACCTGTTGGAGCATCCCGATCTGCGGTTGACGGTTGCCGATCAGCAGCTGGCCAATGCGCGTCGCGTCGTGGGTGAACACCCGCGCGGTGAGGCAATCACCCTGGACGTTGACCAGGAGGATCCCCGCCTGGCCATCGCCGAGAGCGACATAGTGGTCAATTTGCTTCCCGCGGAATACATGGCGGAGATCGCCCGCACCTGTGTTGAAGAGGGTGTGCACATGATCGGCGCCACCTATGTGACCGAGACGATGAGGGAATATCACCGCCGGGCCGAGGAATCGGACGTGCTCATTCTCGCGGAGGTGGGACTGGATCCCGGCATCGATCACATGATGGCGGCCAGGACGGCGGACGAGCTGCGCCGCGAGGGAATGGTCATCGAGGGATACCGCTCCCTGTGCGGGGCAATACCCGCCCACTCGGCCAATGACAACCCCTTCGGCTACAAGTTTTCCTGGTCTCCGTCCGGTGCCCTGGGCGCCGCCACCAGACCGGCACGTTACCTGGAGGATGGCCGTGACGTTGAGATCCCGGGGGATATGACCATGAAAAGCCACTTCCTGAGTCACGTCCCCGGGGCGGGGTGGTTCGAGTGTTACCCCAACGGGGACGCCCTCCCCTACCGCGAGCTATATGGGATGGACGAGTTGAAAGATCTGTACCGCGGAACCTACCGATTCCCCGGGTGGTGTGAGACCCTGGCTGCCCTGGTGGAGCTGGGAAGCCTGGATGAACAGGAGCGTGACCTGTCGGGTCTAACCTATCGTCAGCTCACCGGCCACCTGCTGGGGGCAGGGGATGAGGACGACCTGCGGCCCCTACTGGCGGAGCGGCTGGGAGTTCCAGAATACGCGGCGGTGCTGTGCAGAATCACCTGGCTGGGGTTGACGGATGAGGAGCAGATTCCAATTGACCGGGGATCGCCCCGGGACGTCACCGCCGGGCTGATGCTGGAGAAGCTGGCATACGCGGAGGACGAGAGGGATATGGTGGTCATGACCCACGAGTATTGGGTGCGCCGGCCGGACGGTCAGAGGGAGAGATTGCTGTCGACCTTTCTCGACTACGGGCAGCCCGGAGGTCATTCCTCCATCGCCCGGACCACAGGATTGCCGGCCGCGGTGGCGTGCAAGCTGGTCGTGACGGGGCGGATCGATCTGCGCGGGGTACAGATCCCCACCAGCCGAACCATATACGAGCCCTGTCTCGGGGAGCTCGAACGGCTTGACATACGGGCCCGCGAGAGGGTCAGGATGTAGAGGTGAGCACGGACGGGCCGACGGCACTGCAGTCTCCTTTGCCGCGGGTATCAGGATTCGGGAGGCTGGGTCCGGCAGCTCCACCGGTGGTTCCGGGCAGATCCAGCTCTGCGTCATTGTCATCTGAGCGTCGAGGCGCGGTAGGCCGGGGAATGGGAGCGCCTTTCCCCGGGGAGTTGACGCGAAGGTGATGCAGGCGGGGTGGGGCCCCGGGCATTCCGGGGCCCCGCAGGTGTCACGCGGTTTGGTCACAGTCAGCCGGGGTCGCCAGTCCCGGGCGATGCAGAAGGGATAGAGAGAACGCCGTCAGATACTTCATCTCCTGCACCACTCAATGAGGGAGTAGTGGGGCCCGGTTCTGTCCCCACCAGTTCCGTTGGCGTCAACCGGCGAGCCTGTGTCACCCGTCGAATGCGTTCCGCCGCTCACGATCGCGCCCGGGCCAGTTGATCACGGAGCGGGTATTCGGGCAGCCGGTGATCGTGTTCCCGAATATGGTTACGGAACCCGTGCCGGCCTGAAGATGTCGATTCCGACTCCATCTTTTGCGGTAGGTGATATAATTAATAAACCGGCGGACTCGACCGGGCGGACTGGCGCGCGGGCGCGGCGAACGGTCCGGTGCGGGGTGTTTTGGGAGGGGCAGGATCTCTCATTGCCTCGAGCCGGTCCTGACCCGGCGAGACTTCCAGAACATCCCTGTAAATTCTGGGCCGGCAGGCACCGATATTGAAAGACAGAAGGGTCTCACCACCTGCGGCGATGCTGCATCGAAGCTGGACCTATTGTATGGGAAAGGGCGTGCCATGTCACATTCCACCTCGCATCTTCCCCGGTCGGTGAAATGGCCGGCGATACTGGCTGTTGCAGGATATGCGCTGTACATGACTCACGCCGTTGTTTCAGGTGATGTCCTCAGCCCCGGGACCGTCGGGGTGTGGGGACTGGCATTGATAGTGGGCGGAATCATCGTCGGGCGTCAGACCGGTGGGGTGATCTGCACCGCATACAGCTGGTTTCTCATGCTCTACCTATACCGGCTAATTCCAGAGCAGTTCAACCCGCCCTCCTTCTGGGCGGGGATGGCGGCCTATCTCGCCCTCGGTCTTGGCGGCGGCAGGGTGACGGATTTACTTCTCACCCAGCGCGACAGGATTGACGCCATTCAGAAGAGAGCCGAGGATGATGCCCTGTATTTCGAGACTGCTCTCAGGAGCATTGCCGATGCGGTGATCACGGTCGGCACTGATGGCAGGGTTACCTTCATGAACGCGGCCGCCTGCGGGCTTGCCGGGTGGTCCATGGGAGAGGCACTGGGCAGGCCGTTGTCCGAAGTCTTCCCCGCAGTGAACGAGGTCACCGGTGAGACCGCTGCTGAAATGATCTATCGTGCCCTGACTGAGAACTCGGTGGGTGCAGCGGAGGAGGACGTTACCCTGGTGTCTGCGGACGCAGGCTGCAGGACGTTGGAGGCCGGGGTGGCGGTGCTTCCCGACGCCAACTCTGAGATCAGTGGAGTCATCATCACTTTCCGCGACGTGACGGAGAGGAAGCGGGCGGAACGAGCCCTGAGGCGAAGTGAAGCCCTGAACAGATCAATGCTGGCGGCGATTCCGGATATTGTCATCCGCGTCAGCCGCGACGGAACATATCGAGACGTGATCTCGATGGACAAGAGCAAACTCTATCTTCCGGCGGAGCAGCTCATAGGTAGACGTATCACTGATCTTCTGCCCGAGGAAACGGCGGAGCGAAACCTGAGGGCCATAGACAGGGCGATTGAGACGGGTGCAATGCAGGAACTGGAATACCAGCTCACTGTGTTGGGTGGGGCTCGGCACTTCGAAGCGCGGGTGGTACCCAGCGGAGACGATGAGGCGGTTGCCGTGATTCGAGATGTAACTGATGCCAGAAGAACCGAGGACGCGCTGAGAGAGTCAGAGAAGCGGTTCCGGCTTCTGGCAGAGAATTCCCGCGACCTGATATACCGGATGGTCCTCAAACCCAGTTTGAAATTCGAGTACGTCAGCCCATCATCCCGGGACTTCCTCGGATACAGTCCCCGCGAATACTACGATGATCCAGAACTGGCGCTAAAGGTGGTCCATCCGGATGATCTGCACCGGTTGACGTCCATGATGACTGCTGACCACGACCTGAGCGAACCCGCGGTCTTTCGCTGTAGGAGAAGCAACGGCAGCATCATCTGGACCGAACACCAGCTGACACCCATCTATGATGAGGGCGGCGATCTGCAGGCCCTCGAGGGTTTCGCCCGCGATGTGACCGAGAGGAAACTGATGGAGGATGAGCTTCGTCACATCAGCATGTTCGACCAGCTGACCGGGCTCGCGAACCGCCGGCATTTCGAGTCGGAAATGAAGCGGTTGAATGTCCCCCGGCAGCTGCCCCTCAGTCTGGTGATGTGTGATGTCAATGGTCTGAAGCACGTCAATGACACGGAGGGGCACCTCGAGGGAGACCGGGTGTTACAGCGGGTGGCTCGTCTGATTCGCAGCTCTGTGAGGGAGGAGGACATTGTCGCCAGATGGGGGGGTGACGAATTTGTAATCATCTTGCCCCAAACTTCCTTCGAAAGAGCCGAGGAGATTGGGTCAGCAATCAGCGGGACGGCTGAGACACTGAAGACCGCGTGTTCCAGGGTGGGTCTGGCCGTGGGCTGGGCAACCAAGGAGGATGTCGGGGAGGGCCTTGAAGAGGTTCTTCGGGCCGCGGAGGAGATGATGTACGAGAGAAAGAGATCAGCGAAGGAGCGCATCAGTCCCGGTCCGGCCGACGCCGCCGAGTCGAGGGGCATGATCTGACCTTGAACTTCAACCTGGCTCCTCGGATCCGGTTCCGGGTCATTGTTGAACGGTTTGCGGCGCGAATCCCCTGGGGACGGGGGCATCCCGTTTCTGGGGTTGTCCCCAAGGCAGGCAAAACCTGCAGTTGGCCGGATGCGCACATATTCCACCACATCCAGAGGCTGAGAGCCTCTCTTGCTTTTCACCCTCCTTTCGCGAAACAATAATACGGGAGTTTTCCCGGGCAGGGTTCACAGGACCTGACGAATCGGGCGGGTTGCCCGGCGCGACTGCAGTGATCCGATTCGTCAACGGGCCGGTCCCCGCAAATGCCGGTGTGCATGTGGGGGCGGAGGAGGAGCCCCGTGAGTCCGGCGTTTGTGGTTTGTGCCAGCATGAACTAGGTGAGGTGATGCCGTTGCCGCGCGGTGATGAAGAACTCGGGCAAACACAGGTTCCAACAGTCGGTCTTGATATGGGTACATTCGCAGTAAAGGGAGTTCTGATGGAGGGAGACCGGATTGAACGGGTTTCCCTTCCCACGGCAGGCAGGCCAATCGAGAGTGTGAGGACGTGCCTTGAGCGCTTGCTGGGTGAGGACCACCGGGAAGAGAGCATACGACTCGGCATCACCGGAGCCAACGCGCATCTTCTGGCCAGGGAGCTGGGATTGGTTCCAGTCCTGGAAATCGAGGCGATGTGCACGGGCCTGTCCGTCAGTGAGACGGAGTGCGATGCCGTTCTCTCCCTGGGGCACGAGAACATATACTACCTCGAGATAGGGCCGGAGGGCACTGTCGACTTCTTCAACAGAAACGGGCAGTGTGCGGCCGGGAGTGGGGCCTTCTGGTACCAGCAGGCCACCCGACTGGGTTACGACGACGAGGAATTGGCTGAACTGGCGCTGACCTCCGAGTCTCCCATCCGGATCTCCGGCCGGTGTGCTGTATTCGCCAAGTCTGACATGACGCACGCCATCAATGAGGGCGCCACCCAGGGAGCCGTCTCAGCCGGTCTGGCCAAGACCCTGGCAGAAATGGTCATCATCAATGTGACCCAGGGCAGGATCGAGGAGCGGCAGAGGGTTGCCGTCGTGGGGGGCGTCGCAAACAACAGGGCGGTCCTGAAGTATCTCAGGGACTACTGCGCTTCGGACTCGCTGGAGGTCTTCGTCCCCGACGGGCACGAATACCTTCTCGCCCTCGGGGCGGCACAGACCGGCGATATGATCAAGACTGCGGACCTGGATTTTGCCGGCATTCTGAACCGGGAATACGTGCCGGAGCAACCGCTGCCACCCCTCGACCCGGGACGCGTCAACTACATGCCGGACCTGGTGCGCTCTCCCGATCTCGAAACATCCCTGGTGTACCTGGGGGTGGACTGCGGTTCGGTTTCCACCAAGTGTGTCCTTCTGGATCACGCAGGAAGGGTCATCGGCGGAGTTTATCTTCCTACCGCGGGCAGGCCCGCCCTGCAGGTGTTGGAGCTCATGAAGAGGGTGCGGGCGGAGTATGCAGACCTGGTTGAGGACTCGCGCATAATTGCCTGCACCACCGGCTCGGGCAGGTTTCTGTCACAGAAGATCCTCAATGCCGAGTATGCAGTGGATGAGATCACCTGCCAGGCCGAGGGAGTCAAGTATCTATACGGTTCGGAGGGTACCCTGTCCATCATCGAGATTGGGGGAGAGGACTCCAAGTTCCTGCAGCTCAGCGACGGGGCCCTCTACGACTACAACATGAACCCGGTCTGCGCCGCGGGCACGGGCACCTTCCTGGAGAATCTCGCCGGCCTGCTCGATGTGAAGATTAAGGACGAGTTCTCGGAGCGGGCCTTTGAGGCCGAGTACGCCATTGACCTGGGGGACACATGCACCCTGCTGTCGCAATCCGCTCTGGCCTCGGCCGCCTCTCAGGGATTGCCGTTTCCTTCCCAGATTGCCAGTCTGGCCTACTCGGCGGCCCGCAACTACCTCAGTAAGACCGGTGAAAACAGGCCCATGGAGGGCAAGGTGGTTTTCACCGGGGCGACCGCCAAGAACTGGGCCCTGGCCGCGGCCTTTGCCGCCGAGATTGACAAGGAGATTTCAGTTCCACCCTCTCCGGAGCTGTCGGGAGCCCTCGGCAGCGCCCTGATGGCCATGAAGATGAATGAGCTCGGTCTGGAGGCCGAGTATTCCTTCCGCAACCTGGATCGACTCAATGACTTCACCCAGGCCAAGCACAAGTGCCGGGCCAAATGCGAGCACGACCACAACTGTACCCTCGATGTGATCACCTTCGCCGATGGCAGCAAGTTCCTCTACGGAGATCGCTGCGGCCGCTATTCCGGTCTGGAGAAGAAGCGAGCCACGCAGTATGCTCACCTGCCGGACTACGTTTCCCTGAGAAATGAGGTATTTTACGACCTGGTGAAAGAGCCCCCTCAGGCTGACGGGCCGACGGTGGGCATCGCCAAAAGCGGCCTCTTCTTCGACCTGTATCCCTTCTGGTCAACCTTCTTCCGAAAGATCGGCGCCAGCGTGTCACTGTCGGCTGATACTTCGGAGAAGACGCTGGAGGAGGGCAAGAAGCATCTGGATTCGGAGATGTGCTACCCGATGGAAGTGCTGATAGGCCACTACAGCGAACTGGCCGACTCGGATGCGGACTACATCTTCGTGCCCGATGTGGTCACCATGGAACCGCTCCCCTGGGCAAAGGAGTGGCCTCGCAGCTGGGGCTGCCCTCTGCTGCAGACGCTGCGCGGCACGGTGACGAGTGCCCTGGACCTGCCGCCCGGGCGCATACTGTATGCCCAGCTGAACTACAGGCAGGGAAAGCTCATGATCACCAACCAGCTGCGCGATGCCGCTCGAAGGATCATGGGTGAGCGGTTCACGGAACGCAGGTTGCGAGAGGCCGTCGAGGCCGCGTATGCGGCGCAGGAGGAGATGAACCTGGCGCTGGAGCGGCACAGCGTGAAGGTGATGGAGGAGCTTCCCACGTATGTCAGTGACGACACCATCATCGGGGTGTTCCTCGGTCGCCCGTACACCATCTATGACCGCGAGGTCTCCAAGGGTTCGTTGGAATACGCCAGGCAGCGCGGGGTCATTGCCGTTCCACAGGACTTCCTGCTCGCCTACGTCAGGGGATGGTACGAGGGGCGCATTGACTCCAAGATCCTGGGGTCGCGGCGGGAGTTTGAGGAGGATTTCCAGCACCTGCGGGAGAATGTCGACAACATCTACCCGGTACAGCTGCAGCGAATGCTGGCCGCGGCTCACGCGGTTCAGTACTTGAATCGACGCGCCGCCGATCACGGCCTGCCGACCATGTACACCATACTGCAGGATCCCTTCAAGTGCGGACCCAACGCCATGCTGAGACACTATCTCAGGAGCGTATCCAGCAGCCTGAGGCTGACGATGGACGAGCACACGGCTCCGGCCGGGATGATCACCAGGCTGGAGGCCTTCAGGAACACCTGCCTGGCGCGCCGACGCTACACCCCGCCCACGCTGATCTCGGCCCGGACTCTGCCGATCAACAGGCTGAGAGACAAAAAGATCCTCATCCCGGAGCCCTCCCATCACGGCAGGGTGTTTGCCGCGGTGCTGCAGAACGCGGGCGTTGACGCCGACACTCTTCCCCGCAGCAGGGACCGGGATCTCACCCTGGCGCGCCGCTACGTGAACGGCGATGAGTGTCTGCCGATGATACAGAATGTCCAGGATTTCCTCGAGTATGCGCAGAATCCCGACGAGGATCTGGACCGGGTGGTCTTCTTCCAGGGCTGGGCCTGCGGCCCCTGCCGCTACGGCCTCTACGCTCCCACCCAGTCGCTGCTGCTGAACCAGGCCGGTCTGGGTGAGCGGATGATATACGCCGGCGAGTTGTTCGAGATGATCCGCCAGTTTGGCCTCGGCTTCGCCGTGGGCATGTTCGACGGTTCCCTGGCGGTTGACATGCTGTACAAGATGCTTCATGCCACCCGCCCCTACGAGCTGGAGGCGGGCAGTAGTGAGGCCCTCTTTGAGAAGTACTCGGATGCCCTGATGGACCTGTTGCGAACGGCATCCTTCGGGACCGCCGCCGTGCTGGCCGGACGTCACCTGCGCCCATTTGAGCAGTTGATACGGGAGGCCGCGGATGCTTTCTCTGAAATCCCGAGATCCCACGAGAGGCGTCCCCGCATCATAGTGGCCGGTGAGTTCTACGTGAGGCTGGATGACCGGTCAAACCAGGACATCATTCGGAAGATCGAGCGGGCGGGGGGAGAGGCCAACCTCTCGCCGGCCTCCGAGCTGTTCGCCTACACCGGGTACATCAACTTCGAGGAGGCGAGGACGCTCTTCAGACAGAGTCGCAATCTGGGTGCACTGGCCCAGCAGGCCGGCTACGCCGGGTTGAACATGCTGGCGCACCGGGAGGAGACGCGGATTGCCGCCGCAGCCGAGAGTCTTCTGCCGGACGGCCATGAGCCGACTCCCGCCCAGCTGAGGGAACATGCCCAGAGGTACATATCTGAGCACTACGGGGGCGAGCCGCCGATGACTGTGGGGCGGACCAGCGCCCTGGCCAAGCGGGGCAGTGCCGAGGGAGCGGTGCTTGTTGCGCCCTTCACCTGCATGCCGGGCTCGGTGGTGGAAGCCCAGTTGAGCGTCCTGCGGCGCGACTTGGACATTCCCATAGTGGCCACCTACTACGACGGCAAGAACAACCCCAGTCGGGAAGAGCTGATTCAGGGACTGGTCTTTCAGGCCAAGCAACGTCTGCAGCATCGTTTGGGCGATGCGCTGCCCAGGAGTGCGGGCTGAGTACCGCCTCTTTGTTGACTCACTGACGGGGACCGGTGTAGTTTCCGGAGCGGAGCCGATCCCCACTGCGTTGCGTGCAGGGGCGGCTGAAGGCATCTGGTCTCGTGAACAGTATTCTTCCTCACGGGGGCCTCCGGGGTCGGG
>JAWOBW010000060.1:0-9251 GCA_046484105.1 Bacillota bacterium | reverse complement strand
CGGACGCGATCACCGGCAGATCCGGTCCTCGGCGACCGGTGACTGAAGTAGTTCATCTCGATCATTTCCTCCGCGTGCCCCCGTGCCGCCGCGCAAAGGTCCCCGGACAGCGAGATCGGCTCCAGGCCCTCTGCCTCCCGGGCCTCGTTGATGAGAGACAGCATCTTCTGCTCATCTGTCGACAGCAGCTCTTCAGCGGCCGTCCCGTCCGCCACCGGCTCGCCGGATGCCGCGACCGACGCAGTCGAAAGGAGCAGGTGCGCCAGCATCGTCGCCATCACCAGGGCGGTGACCATCCATCTTCGATTGACCGGCAATGTCATCCCTCCCGCGCTCAGCACTGAGTCTCACTCTCTGTATCGGTAAAACGGCCTGTAAATTGGAGGATGCGGCCACAGCCCCGTGCCGGGAGGATGGGAGGAGATGCGGCCCGGGGCTCCCGGTCGCGGGCGAAGGAGATCCCAATGTGGGTGCAGAAGGTGGACAGAGTTGAGGGACTTTCTGCGCCAGAATTGCGGAAGGGATGTGACAGCGTGGAGAGGAAGCCCGAGAGGGAACTGTTCGGAGAGGAGCCGGTTGACGACTGGGAGTTCGACGTGTGGCTCATGGCCAGGCGAGCTGCCCTGCTCTATCACTTCATGGCGTCCGCGATAGTGCGGAGGCTGGGCGAGGAGGAGGGCATGGAGCTGGTCAGGGAGGCCGTCTGGGAATACGGCAGGCACTGCGGACGCGTAGTGCGGGAAGCGCTGGAGGAAAGAGGCCTGCCCGCGACCGCCGAGAATTTCTCCAGGATCCCTGATCTTCCGTCGCGGGGCTGGAGAAGAGACGCGGTGACGCTCCCCGACGGGAAAGAGCAGGACCGGATCACCCTGTGCCCCCTGGCCAGGACCTGGGCGGAACTAGGGGAAGACACTGCCCTCGCGCGGCTGTATTGCTTTGTGGACCAGGCGAAGATCGATGGATACAGCTGCGGGGAGCTGGAGTGCGTGCATGCCCACAATGTGCTGGACGGGGACGACTTCTGTGAGATCGTGTTCCGCCCGGCGGGCAGCGGGGGTGATTCGGATGGCAGCTAGCTTCACCCGGGAGCAGATGATGGAGCTGGATCCGGAGTTTCTTCGCATGCATCTGCGAGAGCGGGTGCACCACACGGTGGAGCATCAGCTGTACCTGGCCATATACTCAGGCCGCGAGCTGGGCCGCCAGTTCGGGCGCACGGCGCGGGAGATCCTGGATGTTTGGGAGGAGAGAGAGCTTCCCCGCGATCTTCCCGACATTCAGTGGGTGTACACTCTGATGGACATGGCCGAGAGAGTGAAGCGGGGAGAGAGGGTTGAACCCCCCGGCGGCTACCTGCCCGAGGTGCTGACTTCCGAGGAGATGAGGACCTGGGAGAAGCTGTTGTACGGACGCCGATCGTACCGGCAATGGGAAGACCGCCCCGTGCCGGCGCACCTGGTTGAGAGGGTGCTGGAGGCGGGAATGTGGGCCGCGAGCGGGTGCAATCTGGAGATCTGGCGGTTCCTGGTGATAGAGGATCCGGGACTGCTGTCCAGGTGGAAAAGCCTCGAATTCGAAATCGAGCAGGTCAAGATCGTATGCTGCATTGACGTGCGGGGGTATGATCACGTTGACATGCCTCCCCCGCAGAAGAACAAGCTCCTGGACGTGGGTGCCTGCATGCAGAACATGGCCCTGACCGCCCACGCCCTGGGGCTGGGGGGCTGCTGGTCCACCTTTTCTCCCGCTCAGATAGATGACATATCCGGCTACTTCGATCTGCCCGACCACATCGAGGTGGTGACCTACCTGTCCCTGGGCTGGGCGCGGGAAAAGGTCATGCCTCCGGCGAGAATGTCATTTCGGGATGCAATCCTGGCCTGGCCCGGCAGGAAGGGCGATTGAGACGGGGGGCGGGCGGATGAGAAGCCCGCCCCTTCTGGTGCCTGGCATGGGCGAATGCCAGGGTGTGCAAGTCCCCTGTGGGCAGTGGCCACGGTGAACCACTAGCTGGGAATGGTTCGATGATTACTGGAGGGGCAGACCTACCTGGATGGGGTCGTCTCGCGCCCCGTGCCGGAAGAGACCACGCGGGTGATCGAGCTGGAGGCCGGCAACGTGGATATGATCACTCACGCACCCCCGAAGGATGCGGACCGCCTGGAGGCGGCGGGCTTCGTGAACCTGGTCCGGGCGATCGATGGTGTCAATCAGGTACTGGGATAACTTGGTCCCGCAGGCCTTTCCAAAACTGGTATTGCATCAATGTCCATTTCGCTTCCTCTGTGGAGAATCCCCTCCTTGTAGTCCAGTACATCCCGAATGACCTGACAAATATCAGTTGCCTGCAGCACTACCAGATCACCCTGCCCAGCCATGTCAAGAGCTGTCTTGGTGGCTTCCCTCTCATCGAGGACCATTGTGATCATATCGTGGGTGAAACCGCCCTTCAGCAATCCCTGTCTCACCAGTTGAGCCGTCACACCGGGTTTCCTACCCCTAGGATCCGAATCGGTAACGATGACATGATCAGAGTAATTCGCGAGAGCCAACCCGAGTTCAATTATGTCTTCATCCCTGCGGTTCCCCGTCCCCGCTGCCATCCTTATCTTCCTGCCCGGCACAAGGCCTTGAATGAAATTGCCGGTTGCGTTGATTGCTCCTACATTATGTCCGTAATCGACGATCGCTCTGAAATAATCCATCTCTATGACATTCATCCTTCCGGGTGATTGACCTATCGAGGGGCTGAAACTCACCAAGCCCGCTCTTATCTGTTTATCGGTCAAACCCAATGCAGACGTTGCTGCTACAGCAGCCAGTACGTTCTCAACATTGAACATGGCCTGACCATCAAATGTGATCGGTATCTCAACGACATTGGCAACAGTTGATGCCCATCCTTTGTTTTGGATTGTTATGGCATCATCCTTCAAGATCACGTTCATGTTGCCGTTTACAAGATTCTTCTTTAAGACCGGATTTTCTGGGTTCAGTGAGAATAGAATGATCTTGCCTCTAGTTCTGTTCATAGAAGAGAGAACTAACGGATCTTCGGCGTTGAGAACAGCATATCCAGTGGGTTTTACAGTCTCAATTACCGTAGTTTTCAACCTGGCAAGATCCTCCTTGGTATCAATGTCACCCTCTCCCAGGTGGTCAGGAGTGACATTGAGAAAGACCCCCACATCGCTCTCAGCAAAACCAAGACCCCGACGGATTATTCCACCTCTGGCCACCTCAAGTACGGCATGATCGATGGTGGGGTCCATCAAAACTCTCTTTGCTCCCTCCGGTCCGCTGTAGTCACCTTCTATTATGGGTACATTGTGTATTACCACGGAATCGGAGGATGTCATTCCCACCGTGCTCCCATTGATCCCCAGGATATGAGATATCAGCCTTACGGTTGTTGTTTTCCCGTTTGTGCCGGTCACCGCGATTATTGGGACTCTGTGAGCCGATCCTGGGGGAAACAACATATCAACAATGTGGGCGGCGACGTTCCTCGGAGCTCCTTTGAAAGGGCTAAGGTGCATCCTGAAACCTGGTGCTGCATTAACCTCGAGAACGCCCGCAAGCTCCTCACATAGAGGCTCTTGCAGGGAAGGGGCTATTATGTCAATCCCTATCACGTTCAACCCAATTATCCGGGATATCCTCTCAGACATTAACCTGATCAAGGGATGAACGTCGTCGGTGACGTCTACTGCACTGCCCCCTGCACTGAGATTGGCAGCGGATTTGATCACTACTTTCTCACCTTCGGGAAGAATACTCTGCAATGATAGTTCGCGTAGGGAGAGGAGACGTTCGGTCATGTGATCTATTTCGATCCTGGTCAGGAGCTTCTCATGAGCGACACCCCGGTCGGGGTCAATGTTTATTTCATCAATGAGTTCCTGGATGGTGTTCTTTCCGTTTCCCGTTACACGGGCAGGTTCCCTGAGCGCTGCCGCGACAAACTTTCCATCTATCACGAGTATACGATAATCGAACCCCTTCAGATGTCTTTCTACCAGAACAGTATCACAGACCCCTTTTGCGATTCGGAAGGCTGCTTCAAGCTCTTCACTGTTATTGATATTGGTTGTTATCCCCCTTCCGTAGTTCCCGGTCAACGGCTTTACCACCAGGGGATAACCGATAATGCTGGCTTCCTGCAGTGCCTCATCCAGATTCAGAACAGATTGCCCCTTCGGAACCGGAATTCCCATGGAGGATAACATCTCCTTAGTTCTCTCCTTATCGTCAGCAATCTCAACTCCCAGCGCGGAGGTGTTATCCATTATCGTTGCCTGTATTCTCCTTTGATGCATACCATGACCCAACTGAACATAGCTATTTGCGTTCAGTCTGATGTGGGGGATCCCCCTTTTCTCGGCCTCACTCACTATCGATTGGGTTGAAGGCCCATACAGACTTGCCTCCCTGATCCTGTTGAGCTCAAGAATCAGAGGCTGTATGGCGGTAGTTTTCTGCTCAAAAAGTCTTTCCACTATCTTTACGGCAAATTCACCCGCCTTCAAACCGACATTCTCATCCCGGTAGCGGTAAACAATATTGTATATGCCTTCGCTATCCGTATTCATGGTCTTCCCGTAGCCAACCTCAGTTCTTGCAAGACACTGCAACTCTATGGCTACATGCTCCACGACATGACCTGCCCAGGTTCCCCTCTCCACCCTCTCAAAGAATCCCCCTCTTCTACCTGGGGAACATCTGTGCTCGATCAATGTTGGCATCACCATCTCAATATTCCTCCTGAAATTGGGGACTGCATCGGTCGGTCTCCACTCTAGGTCTCCAATATCAAGCTTCATGAATATTGCCGGGTACCTGCTGTAGAAACTGGGACCTCTGAGAGCCCGTACTTCGATTATTCTCATTGTGATCTCCTTTTTGGATTCCTCTGGGTTGGTTGTTCTGGTGACGTCATCACTACGATTTAAGACTAGCCATCGTTCCACCGGGACGCTACCGGGACAAGATCGCCTACGGACTCACCAGCGACGACTTCATAACGAACTCGAGCAGAAACAGGCGGACTGCGAAGACTGTCGGAATCCACCGTCTGAACCGCAGACTACAGACTCTGGCGACAAGGGCCGAAGGGTTCTCTGCTGTGATGTGGTTTGCCGATTTCCCCCAGACATCCATGTTCCTCTGGCTGAACAGCCGTCTTACTTCAGGATGCGAAGCTGATTGCGCCGGACGGGATCCTGCTTATCACCGTTGGGGACTCCGCCCCCACCTGAACTGGGGAAGATTGGCTGGCGGTGAACGGTGGCCTGATGTGCTGTAGGAGTCACGCAGACATCAGAACTACCGAGATCGGGTCCGGTCAGGCTTTGATATTCTCATCTGAGGCGATCCTATGTCAAGGAGCAGAGCCGCCGTCTCTGACCCATAAGTCAGACTACACCGGCGGCCAGCCCCTTCTTCACAAATCCCATTCCTGGGTTGTGTCTAGATTATCTCTGGTGTCCCTTCGGCGAGGCCAGATAGAGCGGACAGTACGTCCTGACGGGCGACGATCCCCGTCAATCTGTCACCGCTTACGACGGGGACATGGTTGACGTTGCGTTCGGCCATCCGCTGCAGCAGTGTCCCCACAGAGTCCTCTTCATCTACTATCACAATGTCTGTCGTCATGGCCTTCTCGACACTCATCCGTCCTGCTGCCGATAGATCCTGAATCAACCTGCCAACATCATCGACGCTGCTCTCAGGTGTCACCCAAGCAACAAAGGACGCCTGGAGCGTTCTCAGGCCTTGAGCCTTGGACTCCTGCTCATACTTGGCCGTCAGATCACGCTCGGAAATCATCCCAACCACGCGACGGTCTTCGCCCATCACCGGCAACGCACTCACCTTGTGCTCCCTCATCTTCCTGGCCGCGTCTGCGAGTGTTTCGTTGGGCAGAACCGTCTGCAGGACTGATGCGCCCCTCATGATGTCTCTCGCGAGTGTTTCGCCGGGCTGAACTGTCTGTAGGTCCGCTTCGGCCCTCCGGGTGTCTCTGGGCTTCGAGGCCGCTAGGCCCGTCATGATGTCTCTCGTCTTCATATATAAAACCCCCTCTTTGCGATGCGCACCCTTTTCTCCGGCGCCTTGCTGGAGCTCATGTGCTGAAGGAAATTTGGCGGGCTGCTGCTCAAGAAAATACCGTGGAGTAGGAGAGGAACCGCTGAACTGTCCATATCATACCATGGATAGCAGAGACTGTCAATGGCACGCGATCACGAGGGTTTTCAGATGTGACCTCATGAGCCGTTAATTCTTTCATCCTGGATGTCTGAGCCTGTGCGGATCTCCCTCTCATGTTGCCAGTCGACTGTCTAGGGCAGTACTGCCAGCATATTGCTATTCAACAGATAATCAGCCCACCTCCCCCCGTCCTTTGCAGAACCCGTCCTGAGCTTCCATCAGTTATGAGCTGCGCTTGCTGCACCAGACTTCGCATTTGGTCCAGCTTGTTCTCTCGGGCACGCCCCAGTGCCATGGCCTGGCAATTACCGAAGAACTTATTCCACTATGCCCGTCATCAGGGTGCGAAAAGTGTGACAGGTAGCCTCCTCCGCCAGGGATCTCGAATGCCTGCTGGTAAGAGCGAAGAGGCACAGTCCTGGCGATGAGATTCACGTGGTGATGGAGTCCACGGAGATGTCCTGGCTTGTGCCGACCGAGTTCTTCAGAAACGCCGGGTGCCGAGTCTATCGGATGAAGGCGGACAAGGCTGCCGCCTTCCGGCAGTACCTGTCCAAACATATGGCGCCAACAGGGCCTGATGTTCATGACCGACTGCTGCTCACAGCTTTGTCAACATACATGAGCCGCCGGATGCGGACTCTCATGTCCGTTGGTGTGGGGGGACGGCGGGGGCGACCCCGCCTCCTCCTGAGTTATGTTGGGGTTGGTTAGAGGACGGCAAGGCAGGGAAGCCAACCATCTTGATGGCAAAGGCCTTCCCATAAGCGTTGGCGACTCAGAGTTCCTTTCTGATAGGGTATTCTAACCAAAATGAGAAGATCTGAGGATGGGGAACGCGTCCTTCTCCTTGCGATCCGGCTCCCCCGGAGAACGCTTACGGGTAGACTGCGCCCCATCCTCAGGTTCATCATCTGACGGTCAAATAGAAGGCTGCGAACCAACGCTACCTCAGGAGGCTCCCGCCTGGCCCGAATCCACATCGACCGGCGGCACCTCACCGGGCGTTGGGCGATGAGTCCTGCTATTGCTGACTCTCCCGGTAGATCGGGGCGGCTGCCGGCAGCATGACTGAGAGGCACTATGCTTACGTGCCGGAAGAGCCGGCCGTCCCCAGGAGCCGGCGGGCATTGCCCTTGGTGATCTGGTGCCTCTCCTCCGATGTGACTTCCATATCCCGGACTGCGGCCAGGGCCCGCTTCATATCGCCAATCTGGTGCGGGTAATCGGATCCCAGCAGCATCCGCCCTGCCCCCGAGGTCCCGCGGACGAACTGAAGTGCTGACGGGTCGAAGGCCACGGTGTCGTAGTAGATACGAGCCAGGTATGAAGAGGGTGGCCCGGGTATCAGGTCGCAGATCTCCGGGTAGACGCGGTAGCCGCGGTCGAGTCGTTCTGCCACGTAGGGGAGTGTGCCCCCGAGGTGTGATGCGATGATGCGAAGGTTCGGGTGACGTTCGAGTACACCGGCGAAGATGAGCCGGGAGATGGCGGTGGTGGTATCGAAGAGAAAGCCCAGCAGTGGCACCAGCCGGTAGTCGGCCAGGGCCCCGTGCTGGTCGGGAGAGGTCGGATGGATGAAGAGCACCGCTCCCAGCTCCTCGGCCGTGGCGAAGACCGGGGCAAACGAAGGGTGGTCGAGATTGTGCCCGTCGACGTTGGTGAAGAGGGTGGCTCCGGCCAGTCCGAGACTGCTGACTGCGTGCCGCAGCTCATCCGCAGCCGCCTCGGGATCCTGAAGCGGCAGGGCGGCGAAGGCGAAGAACTGCCCGGGATGATCCCGGCATATGGCGGCGAAGTCCTCGTTGACTGCCCGCGCGAGTTCGATCCCGGCGGAGGGTTCCTCGATGTGAACCCCGGGTGTCGTCAGGCTCAGAATGTGAGCCTTTATTCCGGCCTCCTCCATGTCCGCCATCCTGGCTTCCAGTCTGCGATGTCCGGGTACCAGTATGTTGTAGTCACCTGCATAGCTGAGGATCGGATCGGTGCCGTGACCGTCGGACAGTTCCGCCCTAAATTGCCCCGTGTGCAGGGCCTTCAGGTAGGCACCGGGGTAGAAGTGATTGTGTACGTCAATGCCCATCGGCGTTCCTCCTCTGAAAGTCGGAATCCCGGGGCTGACTTCGGCCCCTCTCACAGGATTTCCCCGGAGGACGCTGAACTCCTTCCCATGCTGCGTGCACTGCGGGGCCCGAACCGCCAACGGGAGCTGGTGAGCGGTTGACCTCAAGGTGCCCCTCCAGTTTCAGGCGGCGCGGAAGGTGTCTCCTGCGGCCGTGCAGAAGACTCGAGAGAGGATGACGGTCACGCGCATCGCCGCGCGCCGGACGGGCGGCGGGATCACGAGAGGGGAGTGGACGAATTGGAGAAGGCGAATCTGCTGAAGACGGTGACGGTGACAGTTGTCGTCTGCGATCGCTGCCGGTACGGGGGCCGTCTGGTCTCGCAGTTCGGCCTGTCCCTGCTCGCAGACTGCAGCTGGGAGGACGGCCGGGGCCGGCGCATTCTCTTTGACACCGGGTCGGACGGACAGGTATTGCTGCGCAATCTGGATGAGCTGGGAGTGCCGGTTGACAGCATAGACCTGGTGGTGCTGTCGCACGCACACTACGATCACACGGGTGGTCTGGAGGGACTCGTCAGGGCAGAGGGGGCCCGGTTCCAGCTGGTCGCCCATTCCGAGATCACCCGCCGGGTGTTCAGTCAGAGCTTCGGGCTGAGATTCATCGGCGTCGATGTGCAGATTCTATCTGAGATTCCCCCGCACCGCCTGCTGCTGATCGAGGAGGCCGCGAGGATCTTCCCCGACGTCTGGACCACCGGCACCATCCCCAGGTGGTGCGAGTTTGAGCAGCCGGGAGAGGATGTCCACGTACTGACGGATGAGGGCGCATTGATCCCGGATCGCGAGATGGATGACATGGCCCTGTTGTTCCGGGTTGGGGGCGACCGTCTGGTCATTCTGACCGGCTGCAGTCACGCCGGCATCATCAACACTGTGGAGAGGGCAGTGGAGGTGGGAGGGTGCGACCGCATCGACG
>JAWOBW010000031.1:0-4336 GCA_046484105.1 Bacillota bacterium | reverse complement strand
GGAAAAGGCAGTCGGGCTGCTGGAGGACGCGGGATGGACGGAGATGGGTGACGACGGTGTGCGCAGAAACGCCGACGGCGACCGGTTGACCGTCACCGTCGTGACCGGCACGGGCGACACCCTGAGGGAAGATGTCATGCTCATCGCACAGCAGAACCTGGCCGAAATCGGACTGGAGCTCAGGTCCGAATTCTACGAATGGTCTGTCCTTCTGAATCAGTACCTGGACGTGGCCCAGTTCCAGGCCTATCTCCTGTCGTGGAGCCTGAGCACCGATCCCGACGCCTTCATCACCTTCCACTCCTCAGCTGGAGTCAACGATGATGGCCAGCTGGTCGGCTTCAACGATGTTGAGTATTCGAACCCCCGGGTGGACGAGCTGCTGGAGCTGGGCCGCACCACCATGGACGAGGAGGAGCGCCGGCAGATCTACCTGGAAATCCAGGACATTCTCAACGAGGATCTTCCGTACGTGTTCCTCTTCAGCCGCGACTTGGTGGCGGCGGTGGACAAAGACATCAAGGGTGTGGTGATGACCGGAATAGGCTCGCTGTATCCGGAGAGATGGTACATCGAAACCGAGTCGGTGGCGGCTTCGGACTGACATTGCAGAAGCTGCGGACGGGCGAGGAGCGGCCGCTCCTCGCCTGTCATGAATGATGCGGGAAGGAGGGGCCTCAAGTGAAGTCATACGTGGTCAAACGACTGATTCAGATGGTTCCGCTGCTCATAGGAATCAGTATCGTGTCCTTCGCGATAATGCAGATGGCCCCTGGAGACCCGGTGGATCTACTGACTGAACGTAACGCCACCGCGGAGGAGAGGGCGAGAACGCGATCACTGTACGGGCTGGATCGTCCCCTGCACGTGCAGTACTGGATCTGGCTGACCAACATGCTCCGCGGGGACTTCGGCCATTCATATGTGCGGGGCAGGCCGGTGCTGGAGATGATTCTTGAACGGCTGCCGAACACGCTCTATCTGAATGTGGCCGTGTCCGCCCTGATTTACTGCCTGGCCATCCCCATAGGGGTGGCCTCGGCCCTGCGGCAGTACTCCACCTTCGACCACGGCGTCACCGGCTTCGCCTTCCTGGGGCAGGCCCTGCCGAACTTCTGGTTCGGGCTTCTATTGCTGTACGGAATCGCCCTGAAAGTCGACCTCATACCGGTGGGGGGCATCGCCACCTACGGCGTGACTGTGGCGGAGAAGGGACTGTGGCTGGTGCTGTTGGATCGGCTGCGCTATCTCATACTACCGGTCGCGGTCATGGGGCTCAGCGCCCTGGCGGGAATCACCCGTTACATGCGTTCGAGCATGCTCGAGGTGACGGGCCAGGACTACATCCGCACCGCCCGTGCCAAGGGTCTCAGTGAGCGCATTGTCATCTACAAACACGCCATGCGAAACGCCCTGCTTCCCATCGTGACGATCATCGGTTTCCAGATTCCAGTGCTGTTCTCCGGGTCCGTGATCATAGAGAACATCTTCTCCTGGCCCGGGCTGGGAACGTTGTCGGTCAACTCGGTGTTCATGCGGGACTACATGGTCATAATGGCCTTCAACGTCATAGGCGCCGCCCTGGTCATCATAGGCAACTTCGTCGCCGACCTGCTGTACGTGGCAGTTGATCCCAGAATCACCTACGACTGAGGGGAGAGAACAAATGACCATGGATACAGATCACGGCGCAGAAGTGCAGTCCTGGACAGCAATGGTATACAAACGCTTCCGACGTCACAAGCTGGCCACGGCTGGCGTCGTCATTCTCTTCGTTCTCTACCTGACTGCGCTGCTGGCACCCCATCTCGCCACCCACGATTTCGCCGCCGTGGACCCGATCAACCGCTTCCAGCCTCCCAGTGTCGAGCACTTCTTCGGCACCGATCGCCTCGGACGCGACGTATTCAGCCGGGTCTTGTGGGGGGCGCGGGTCTCACTGAGCGTGGGATTTGTGGCCGCGGGGGTGGCAGTCACCATGGGAACGGTCATCGGGGCAGTGTCGGGATACTTCGGTGGGTGGGTGGACAATGTTCTGCAGAGATTCACTGAAATCGTGCAGTCCTTTCCCACCATGTTCCTGCTTCTGACCATCATTGCCATCGTCGACCGGAGCATATTCAACATCATGCTGGTGATCGGCATCACCTCGTGGCCCGGACTGGCCAGGCTGGTGCGCGGGGAGGTTCTCGCCCTGAGAAAGCAAGAATTCGTCGAGGCCGCCAGGGGCCTTGGAGCCCGCAATTTCCGCATCATCTTCCGACACATACTGCCCAACGCTGTCGCACCCATCATCGTCAACACCACTCTGGGCATAGCCGGCGCCATCCTGGCGGAGTCCAGTCTCAGCTTCCTGGGACTCGGAGTGCAGGAACCCTTTCCCAGCTGGGGCAGCATTCTCAACTCCGGCCGGGGTCACCTGAGAAACGCTCCGTGGGTGAGTCTGTATCCGGGCATATTCATCTTCATCACAGTGCTCGCCTTCAACTACATCGGCGACGGGTTGAGAGACGCCCTGGATCCGAGACTCAAGCAGTAGTCACACCAGCCGCTTCACCAGCTCCTCCCGCTCCCCGGGGAGCATCTTGAAGAGGGGAATCTCGGGCAGCGTGTAGGCGCCGGGTT
Organism: Bacillota bacterium; assembly: GCA_046484105.1. GTDB lineage: Bacteria > Bacillota > Sulfobacillia > SLMV01 > SLMV01 > PWUC01. The sequence goes on along the minus strand of JAWOBW010000031.1, from coordinate 1,711 downwards.
CCATGCGGCTCGCGGCCCGGGCGGCACTGACCATGACCTCTGCGGTCATGGCCGGGTTTGTTCCTCTCATTTCAAAGCGGGACAGGGTGTTGTGCGCATCTGCCGAGGCCCCTCTCCGCTGCACTGACACACCGTGGCCCAGGTCAGTGACCCCGGTGACATCGTCAACCGCAGTCACGGAGGTCTCATCCCCGGCGAAGTACGGATCCTGCCGGATCTGATCAGATATGTCCTCCAGAGACGCCCCCTCCTCCAGCTCCACATAGACCTCCCGCCGGTGCACTCCGTCGCCCGCGGGAACCGTGAAGGATACCGCATCCCTGACCCCCGCGATTTCGCGGCAAACGACGCTGTGCCCCAGACTCATCCCCGGCCCGAAGGTGGTGTAGGTGACTCCGCGCGAAATCACCAGCTCCATCAACGCCCGCACCATGGAATCGGTTCCCGGGTCCCAGCCCGCGGCGACCACGGCACACGCCCGCCCCTGCTCCGCCATCCGGCCCATTTCCCGCACGTGCCGCCAGATCTCGTCACCGTGCAGATCGAAGCTGTCCACGGTGGACACGCCCGCGGGCAGACACCTCTGTGCATAATCCGGGGCGATGCGGCTGGGAACAGTGAGGACGGCCACATCCACTCCAGTCAGCTCCCCCACATCCTCTGTGATCGGAATGTCAGCGCTCAGTCCCGGGGGACGCACTGCCCGGCGCCGCACCACGCCCGCCACCTCCATGTCCGGGGTAAGCTGCACAGCTGCGACGGCACTCTTTCCCACGTTTCCATAACCGACTACTGCGACGCGCAATTTCGCCACCACTGCAGATCATCCCCTCACTTGACACCCCTCCGTAAGCCGTCGTCCGGCCGGCTCGTGGGCCGGCAGTGGCATCTCCTCTCCCGGCTGCAGTCCCGTCACCCAACTGCCGGACCAGGGCCACTGTGTTGCGGCGACTGGGCATGTGACTGCAATTGAACCCGGCGAGAAACCGCCGGGAATACCCTCGCCTCTCCCGTTCCCTCGGACCGCGAAGACTTCCACCCGGTCAGAGGCGGGATGAGCCTTCCATCTCCCTCTCTTCTACCCGTGACATCGTATCCCTCCCGCGGGCGCCGTCCGAGAGTGCATGACAGCTGATAATCACCGCCCGAGCGCCCATGGACGCACGTCTTTTGCCTCCGGGCGGGCCGCAGGCGACGGAAGACGCAGCCGCAACACTGATGTTGCCTGAGGATCGGGGAATTGTGCAGCTGAGCGGGTCAGGTACATCCCCGACTGTCTGGGTGGACGCACGGCCTGCTGATGATCAGAGGCCCTGAGGTTCGCAGACCGCGGAGGAGAACCGCCCAGGGAGCCAAATCATGACGTGCCGAAAGCGCTGAGGATGTTGAACCTGGACAGGGGCCAGAACACGATGAACGCTCTTCCCCTTATGCACTCCACGGGAACGGGACCGAAGTAGCGGGAATCCAGACTGTTGACGCGGTTGTCGCCCATCACGAAGATGGTCCCTTCCGGCACTTCATAGGACGGAATAGTATCACTGCTGGGAGAGATCACGAAGCTCTCGCGCACTAACATGCCGTCGAGGAAGACGTCGCCGTTTCTGACCTCGACCTCCTGACCATGCACTGCCACAACCCTCTTGACCAGATTCCTGCCGTCATTGCCGGGCTCGCGGAATACGACAATCTCGCCCGGAGCAGGATCACG
>JAWOBW010000300.1:0-4934 GCA_046484105.1 Bacillota bacterium | reverse complement strand
CGGGTGTCAGTCGAACTGGTGAACCGTGAATGCGACCAGGTCACCGGTGGGAACCGCCTGGCTCAACCAGGGATAGGCCAGCACGAAACCCGGCTCCGGCGCGGCGAACTCCTGCACCACATCGCCAAAGGGGCTCCTGAGCACAAGGAATACCTCGCCCGCGGCGACCGCATCACCGGGATCCTTCAGCGGGAAGCCGTATCCGCCCTCCGAGGCCGTGTACAGTCGCCGCACGTAGCGCCCGGACAGCACCTTCTCACCGGCCAGCTTCTCCCCCGGGCCAGCCAGCATCTTCAGAAAGCGCAGCACATTCAGCATCCCGCGAACTCCGGTTTCAGTGGAGGCCGGGTCTATGCGCCACCAGGGAGTCAGCTCCACCAGGAGCGAGGGTATCCCTCTCCGCATGCAGCTGGCCAGCATGCCGCCCCCCGGTTCGGGGTGAACCGTCACCGTGACGCCGAAGGCCTCCGCCATGCCCAGGGCCATCTCCTGCGTCTCGCGCGGCCCGCACAGGTCGACGGCGGAGAACTTCAGCGCCTGGTCCGGGTTGGTGTGAAGGTCGACCACGAAATCCGCCTGGCTCACCACCTCCCATATTGCCGCACCGGTGCGGCTGGTGAGACCGCCCTCTGCATCACCCGGGAAGCACCCGGACAGGTTCTCCCCATCCTCGAAGTTGTAGTAGCGAAGATTGCGTATACCCAGGGGATTGAGCGCCGGCGCGGCCACGATGGTCCCTTCCAGTTGAGACAGGTCCATCCCGTCCGGCTCAGTCAGCAGTCGCTGAATCACCGCGAGCCCCGCCAGCTCCGGACCGTGCATGGACGCGCTCATCCACAGGATGGGGCCCGGTCTCTCACCGCGGGCGATGAGCAATGGTATCCGAATCCTCTCGCCGTCCGGGAAGGATCCCACCTCGATATAGTCTCTTCCCACCTGCCCCTCATTCACACTTCTGATCCTCTTCATCTGCAGCCCTCCGTTCTGTGGGCGAGCCGCCTCTGACCCGGTACAGCGTCGAGACGGCCCTGAATGGATTGCATCCGGCCTGCATTTCCGGCGAAATGCCGAAATCCTTGGGGTGTGCCGGCGCAAACATGGCCCGACCCGAGTGTGACAACCTGAGCCTGACCTGCATCTCGGCCCAGGCAATCCCCGCCCCCACCGGATCCACCACCGGAACCCCGATTGCCTGGGCCAGCTCCTCGCAGAAACCGGCCAGGCCCCCGCACCCCGGACAGAGTACCTCGGCGTGATCCTCAGAGATGGCGGCGCGGGCGACCGCCGTCAGATCCGCGAGAACCTGCTCCCTGACGCCTGCATCCCTGAGCTGTATCACCTCGCGGTCTATCGGCCGGATCGAGGCCAGCCGCTCTTTCAGTCCCAGACGCTCGACCAGGTGGGCGAGGACGGCCACGTCCCTGCTCACCGTGCCGAGCAGGGAGAACTGCCGGCCCAGGGAACAGGCCAGCAGCATCGCCGCCTCCCCTATTCCGACGACTGGCTCCCGCACCACCTCGCGGGCGGGCCACACGCCGGGATCCGAGAAACAGCCGACCACGAATGCGTCGAAATCCCCTCTATGCTGCACGATGGTCTCCAACACCGCCACGGCCGCGTAGGATTCGTCGGTGTAGGTCTCAACCGACTCGGGTCCGAAGGGCACCTGCGTTCTGTACAGGATGACATCCGGTGCACAGCGGCCGGTTTCAACCCGCTCCGGCCACTTCTCGTCGCCGCCGGTGACGGGGTTCACCAGCAGTATCCTCATTCTTCATCCTCCTCACCCGGGGCCACCGGCCACACGAACCGCCCGTAACCGCGATCCACCCGGATCCGGCCCTTCTCCCCTTCCGTCCCGTCGAAAACCATCCCGCCGCGGATCCAGGTGCGAACTACCCGGCCCTTCACCGTCCAGTCCTCAAACGGGGTCCAGGGCTCCTTGTACCACAGGTTCTCCGCCCGGAAGCTGGTAGACGCGTCCGGGTCGAACAGGAACATGTCGGCATCCGCCCCCACCCTGAGGGAACCCTTTTGCGGATAGAGCCCGAAGACCCGCGCTGGCCCGGTGCAGAGAAGGCGGGCCAGCCGCCTCCAGCTCAGCCCCCTCCTCCTTCCCTCCGACAGCACCAGCGGAACCATGGTCTGAACGGCGGTCAGGCCGGAGGGCGCGGACCATATGTCCTCGCTTCCCGCCTCCTTCTCGGCGAACGTGAAGGGAGCATGATCGGAGGCGATCATGTCCACGTCGCCGCGGGACAACCTCCGCCACAGCTCCCGCCTCACCGCATCGGAGCGAAGGGGCGGGTTGCACTTGGCGTAGGGTCCCAGTTCCCCCAGCGCCTCCAGGCTCAAAAGCAGGTAGTGGGGGGCCGTCTCCACCGTCACCGGGTGCCCGCACCGCCGCGTCTGCGAGACAACGTCAACGGCCTCCGGCAGGCTGCAGTGGGCGATGTGCACGGCGGCCCCGGTCTCGCGGGCCAGGGCGGCGGTGCGCTGTACCGCCGTGAGTTCGACCAAGGGGGGGCGCGCCTCCGCGTGCGCCAGCGGGTCCCGACGCCCCCGGGACCTCAGCTCAGCAGTGAGAACATCTATGAGGGACTGGTTCTCCGCGTGAACGCTGAGGCGAGATCCCGCGCGCCGCACTGCCTGCATTCCGAGGTAGAGCATACCGTCATCCAGCATGCCTATCTCGTCGGAGTGCGACAGGAAGCACTTGAATCCCACCGGCCGCAGCTGACACAGCTCCTCCACGTCGGCAATATTCTCGGGAGTGAGGGCCAGATACAGCCCGAAGTCGACCACGGACTTCCTCTCGGCCTCCGCCAGCTTGCCGCGAAAGGATTCGGCGTCGGCCACCACCGGAACCGTCTGCGGCATTTCCATGACGCAGGTGACCCCGCCGGCCGCCGCCGCCCGGGATCCGGTGAAGAAGTCCTCGGATTCGGTGTGGCCGGGATCATTGAAGTGCACGTGGGCATCGACGGCGCCGGGAAACACGTAGCAGCCCCCTGCATCGACGATCTCCCCCGCTTCCCACCGGTCTCCGTCGGTCAGAGCCGATATCTTCCCTTCCCTGACGTAGACATCGGCGGGCCACACCCCGGCCTCCGTAACCAGGCGTCCGTTTCGAATGCAGAGATCATACACAGCTCATCATCCTTCCGTCACTGCCGTCGCAGACGCGGATCGAGAAGGTCCCGGATCCCGTCTCCCATCAGGTTGAAGGCCAGAACCGAGGCGAAGATGAACAGCCCGGGGAAAGTAGCGTACCACCAGCATTCCAGGAAGTACTTGCGGCCGATATTCACCAGGAGCCCCCAGCAGGGGGTGGGGGCCTGAGCCCCCAGACCTATGAAGCTCAGAGAGGCGGTCATCAATATGGCATATCCCACGTCGAGGGTCGCCTGAACGGTGATGGGCGCCAGGCAGTTGGGGAAGATATGCCGCAGCAGGATGCGAAAGGGAGATACTCCTATGGCTCGGGCGGACTCCACGAAATCCTTCTCCCTGAGAGACACAATCTGGGCCCGCATCAGCCGCGCATACCAGGGCCACCAGGTCACGCCCACCGCGATCATGGCGTTGGTGAGTCCCGCCCCCAGGGCGGCGCTGATGGCCAGGGCCAGAAGCATGGGAGGAAAGCTGAGGAAGATGTCGGTGATCCTCATGATGATCTCACCCACTGCGCCGCCGAAGTAGCCCGCCACCATTCCCAACGGCACCCCTATGCCGATGGCGATCAGCACCACGGCGATGCCGGCCGTCAGGGAAGTCCGCCCGCCCCAGATCACCCGGCTGAACAGGTCCCGGCCGAGATCATCAGTGCCGAATAGATGCGTCCGGCTGGGAGGTTGAAAGCGGTTCCCCTCCCGGGGAAAACCGCGCGCGTCCTCGGGGTAGGGCACTACCGCGGGAGCCAGCAGGGCCGCCAGGATCAGCAGAGCCGCCACCACCATCCCGGCCAGGGTCAGGCGGTTGGAGACCAGCCGAATCAGGCCCACTCTGAACTCGGACCTTTCTGACTGCGAATGAGTGCGCGCCACCGGGTGCCCCCTCCCCTCAGTCATACCGCGTCCTGGGATCGAGCAATCCCTGGCCCAGGTCCACGGCTAGGTTTATCAACACGTAGGCGATCGCAGAGATCATGGTCACTCCCATGACCGCGGGATAATCGACTGCCATGATTGCGTTCACCACATACAGCCCCAGGCCCGGCCAGTCGAAAATCACTTCCACCAGGAATGTGCCCGCAATCAGGTACCCGAAGGACAGCCCGGCCACGGTGAGCACCGGTATCAGGGCGTTCTTGAGGGCATACCGGTAGTGAATCACCCGCTCGGAAAAGCCCATGGCCCGCACGGTGCGAATGTAGTCCTGGGAGAGAACCTCCACCATGGATGATCGCGTCATCCGCGCAAAGAGCGCCAGGGAGGCATACCCCAGGGTGAGGGCGGGCAGCACCAGGTGTCTGATGGCCTCCAGGAAGGTCGACAGGTTACCGCTCAGCAGGGTATCGACAGTGTACAGGCCGGTGTACGAGGTCACCGGGTACATGATGAGCGTTTGCGACGAAATGCGCCCACTAAGGGGCAGGATCCCCAACCCGCGGGCAAACACCAGCTGCATGAGCAGACCCAGCCAGAAGATCGGCATCGACACGCCGCTTATGGCCACCAGCCTGGTCACATGGTCGATCCACGAGTCCTTCTTCACCGCGGACGTTATCCCCAGGGGAATGCCTACAGCCAGGGCAACTGCCGTGCTGATGATGACCAGCTCCAGGGAGGCGGCCAGGAAGCGCCTCACGTCCTCCGAAACCGGCCTGCGCGTCCGCAGCGACCGCCCCCAGTCGCCGCTGAGAAGACTGCCCAGGTAGGTGATGTACTGGCGATAAAGGGGCTGGTCCAGACCCAGATCCCGGTGAGCTCTTT
>JAWOBW010000251.1:0-10164 GCA_046484105.1 Bacillota bacterium | reverse complement strand
CTACCACCTTTAGCAGGCGATCATTAGGAATAATTATGAGAGTATCTATGGCTTCCTTGAGAACCTCGATTCCCTCTTCGGCCTGGCGCATCCTCCTCGCCCCCTCGAAGGTGAAGGGCTTGGTGACCACCCCGACAGTCAGTGCTCCCACCGACCTCGCGACCTCGGCGATCACCGGAGACGCTCCCGTGCCGGTTCCCCCGCCCATGCCGGCGGTTATGAAGATCATATCTGCGCCGTCGAGCAGCTCCTCCAGCTCATCCCTGCTCTCCTCGGCGGCCTTTCTTCCCAGGGACGGATCCGCTCCCGCACCCAGTCCCCGGGTCATGTTTCTGCCCATCTGAAGCTTGTGGTCCGCCTTGTTGGCCCCCAGGACCTGCGCGTCGGTGTTGACCGCTATGAACTCCACCCCGCGCACGTTGGCCTCAATCATGCGGTTGACGGCATTGTTACCTCCGCCACCCACACCGAGAACCTTGATAGTGGCGAAATCCGGATTGTCAATGTCTAGTTCAAGCACCTCGCTGCCCCCTTCATCAATCATGTTCCGGTCAGGTATGAATCTATCCAGTCACACTCATAGACTGAGCATCATCTCAACGGACGGATCACGGGCCTGTCCGGGACCCGCAGATCGACGGTGTAGCTGGAATCAATGTCCGCCTCGTCCAACATGTCGACAAGGACCGAGGCGGCCCGACGAATGTCTTCGGGCGCCAGGGGAAACATCACCTGCACCGCTTCGGTTGTGTAGAGTATCACATGTCCTTCTTCTAGCACAATCTCAGAAATCCTGTGTCGCAAATCACCGATCAGTTCAGCGCATCTGGCCAGCTCGTCCACCTCCGCGCTGTCCACCCTCTCTCCGAGCGTCAACGCCCCGGCCCCGGCGCACGAGATGACGGGAAGAGGCACCCCGGGCCACTCTCCCTCCACCGAGATGACCCGTCCACCGGCATCCACGACGGCGAACACGCCCCCCTGGATTATGACTGCCACCGGCTGCCTCTCCGTGACTCTGACCACCAGCCGGTTGGGCAGCTGACGGCTGACCTGCGCCGTCTCGATTCGGGGGTCGGCGGTAAGTCGCTCTTTCATTTCCCCCAGGCTGAAGGAGTACAGGTGCTGATCCCCCCTCACTGCCAGCATCATGCGGATTTCCTCGGCATCGAGCATGTTGATGCCCTCGATCTCCAGCTCCCTGACCCGGAAGTATGAGCTCTGAAAGAAACCGAATGATCCCAGAACCAGGATGAAGATGATGGCAAGTGCGGCTCCGCTGCGGGACATGCCAACTGCCCTCCCACGCCTCGACCTAGACCTCAATCCTCGCGACTGATACTCGCCCCCAGCTTCTGCAGGCGCCCGGCAAAATCCATGTAGCCCCGGTCTATGTGTTCCGCCCCCTCCACCTCGGTGGTCCCCTCCGCCCGCAACCCGGCCAGAATCAGCGACGCCGCACCCCGCAGGTCCTCGTTGGCCTTGACCCGCGTTCCCGTGAGAGCGGGCACGCCCTTGACCACCGCAAGACGCCCCTCGGTCCTTATGGACGCCCCCATGCGCACAAACTCCTCCGCGACCTTGAACCTGTTCTCAAAGATGGTCTCGGTGATAACACTGGTCCCCTCCGACGTGCAGGCCATTGCCAGGTACTGATTCTGCAGGTCGGTGGGAAACCCGGGATACGGCAGCGTCCTCACGTCGGCCGCCTGGGGTCGCTCCGGTCCCCGCACCCACAGCACGTCATCCTCCCGGGGAACGACGCGCACTCCCACCTCGCACATCTTGGCGATGAAGGCGCGCATGTGAGAGCGTCGAACGTTTTCCAGCTGCACCTCTCCCCCGGTGATGGCTGCCGCAATGGCAAACGTCCCCGCCTCAATTCGGTCCGGGATGACCGTGCAGCGGGCTCCGCCCAGCCGCGCGCTTCCCTCGACGGTGATCACGTCCGTCCCGGTTCCCCAGATCCGGCTCCCCATCAACCTCAGAAACTCGGCCAGATTCTCTATTTCCGGCTCTCTCGCCGGGTTCCAGATCCGGGTCGACCCCTCCGCCAGCGTGGCCGCCATGATGGCGTTCTCCGTGGCCCCCACGCTCGGGTACTCCAGATAGATATCCGTGCCCAGGAGCCCCTCCTCCCCGGCGGTGATTCGGATCTGACCACCCCGCTCCTCAATCCTGGCGTTCAGTTTCCTGAACCCGTTAAGGTGCATGTCGATGGGCCTGAGACCTATCGCGCAGCCGCCCGGATGGATCATGCAGGCGGAACCGAGCCGGGCCAGCATGGGACCGATCAGCAGCACCGACGACCTCATCTCCCGCATCAGCTCGGCGGGAATGGTGTCTGTGCTGATCTGGTCTGCCTTCACTGACAGGTGACGCTTTCCCCCCACTTCCTCCAGCGCGACCCTGACTCCGAGGTTCCGCAGGATGTTGATCATCACCCGGACGTCACGGATATACGGCACGTCCTCGATTATGCACTCGGATTCTGTCAGCACCGCGGCGGCCATCATCGGCAGCACCGCATTCTTCGCTCCGTTGATCCTCATTCGGCCGTGAAGGGGGTTCCCCCCCTGCACGATTAACCGAGGCATGGATGCACCTCCCCGCGGGGAGGTGACCCAGCTCAAAGACCATCAATCACCCCCCACGTTTCGAGTTCGAGCTCCAGACGGACCCCGAACTGGTCTCGCACAGACTCTCGTATGCCCGCAATCAGCCGGGCAATATCCTCCGCGGTTGCATCCCCGCAGTTGACAATAAAGTTCGCGTGCAGGGGAGACACTCGGGCTCCCCCTGACCGTCTTCCTTTCCAGCCAGCCGCCTCGATCAGGTAGCCGGCCGAGATGCCCGGAGGGTTGCGAAAGACGCTGCCGGCGCTGGGACATCTTCGCGGCAGACGCCGCCTCCTCTGGCGCAACCTGGACTCGATGGCAGCCCGGATCTTCTCCCGGCGCCCGCGCTGCAGTGACATCCAAACCCTGAGTACCACCGCCTCGCTCTGCCGGCGCTGGAACACCGAATCACGGTAACCAAATTCACATTCGCCCGCCGACAGCCTCCGGACGTTCCCCTCTACGTCGCATATGAGGACTTCGTCCACCCGGCTACCCGTCTCCAGCCCGCCGGCCCCGGCGTTCATCACCACCGCGCCGCCCACGGTTCCCGGTATGCCCGCCAGGGGCTCCAGGCCGGCCAGCTCCCACTCGACTGACCTGGATAGAAGATCAGCCAGGATGGCCCCGGCGCCGATCTCGACCCGGATCCCGTCGCTGCCGGCGACGGGGCGGCTCAGTTCGGCCAGGCCCGGTGTCGTCTTCACCACTATCCCCCGCACCCCGTCGTCTGACACCAGCAGGTTGCTTCCGCCGCCCAGGGGATATACTGGCAGGCCCCGACTCCGCGCCCACGACACCACCCGCGTTACCTCGGTGGGACCGGCGGGGCGACAGAAGACCCGCGCGGGCCCGCCCACGCGCAGGGTGGTGTGATGCATCAGGGGCTCGGCCGTCTCGACCGGACCACTAGTCATTTTACTTATCTCGGCGGCCACTTGTGACCAGTTCATCGGGCACCACCTCTCGCCAGCCCCTCGATCAATTCCATGATTTCGTCCAGCGCCCCAGGACGTCCGCGAGCGGCACTCGCCCCGGCCATGGCCCGCATCCGCTCGCAGTCATCGAGCAGTCCGGAGATGACCCGCTGAAGACTGTCACCGGTGAAGTCGCAATCGGGTATGACCACCGCAGCACCGGCCCCCTCCAGGGCGCGGGCGTTGTGCTGCTGATGGTTGTGGGTCACGTTGGGCGAGGGAACGATGATCATCGGACGTCCCGCGGCGGCGGCCTCGGCCAGACTCATGGCACCGCCGCGACAGAGCAGCAGGTCGCAGGCGGCCAGGGCGGAGGGCATGTCCCGCAGGTAGTCCATCACCCGCACCCGGTCGGCCGCGCCGGCCGACTCCAGCCGCAGCAGCACCTCCTCGTGGTATCTGGGACCCGTGACCCAGAGCACGCGGAGGTGCGGGTGCTCCGGCAGGTGGTCGAGGACGAAGTCCAGGGTTCCCCGATTGATGGTCCTCGCCCCCCCGCTGCCGCCGACCACCAGGAGCATGACATCACCGGGGCCCAGACCGTACTGGGCCCTGCCGTCGGACCTGCAGGCGGAGATGACGTCGCGACGGACGGGATTCCCCGTCACCACCAGCCGCGACTGCACCCTGCGCGGGAAATTGCCCGCGGCTTCGACCGCCGGGGCCGCCACCGCGCGGGCCAGGTGGCTCAGCATCCGGTTGGCGGCGCCCGAGAGCACATTCTGTTCCTGAATGAGGGTGGGAATCCGGGCCAGCTGCGCCCGCATCACCACCGGGACGGACACGTAGCCACCGGTGCCCACCACGACGTCGGGGGCGAATTCTGCCAGGATCCCCCCCGCCTCCCTCAGGGCGGAGGCGAGCAGCAGCAGACTCCTGGCCTTGCCCGCCGCACCGCGCCCGAGGAACCCCTCCACCCGCAGGGCGCGGAAGGGAATCCCGGCCTCAGGAATCACCGTACTCTCCAGGCCCCTCCGCGCCCCCACATACAGCACCCGGCGGCCCGGGCCCCTGGCGAGAAACTCCCTGGCAATGCTGAGGGCCGGATACACGTGTCCCCCCGTGCCCCCTCCGGTGACAATCAGACGCTTCATCGACATACCTCCATCATCAGACCCGGCTGTATCTTGAAATGTTGAGCAGTATCCCCATCGCCCCCATCGTGACCAACAGGGAGGATCCCCCGTAGCTGATGAGGGGAAGGGGGATCCCCGTCACGGGAAGGACCGAGGTGACCACGCCGATGTTTATGACCACCTGCAGCAGGACCATCACCGCGATTCCCGCGGCCAGCAGGCCGGCGAAACTGTCCGGGGCGCAGGCCGCCACCCGAAACGCCCTCCAGGCGAGAACACAGAACAGCCCCAGCACCACAATGCATCCCACCAACCCCAGCTCCTCGCCCACGATGGCGAAGATGAAATCGGTGTGCTGCTCCGGCAGGTACAAATACTTCTGGTGGCTGGCGCCCAGCCCCACCCCGAAGACCCGGCCAGAACCGAGGGCGTAGAGGCTCTGAATGATGTGAAAGCCCGAGTCCAACGGATCGACCCACGGGTTCAGGAAGGCGAAGAAACGCCTCCGCCGGTACGGCTCCGAGAGGATCAACGCCAGCACGGCCGGCACCCCAACCACGACCAATCCGAACAGGTGACCGGGATGGGCGCCGGCGATGTACAGCATGATGAAGACCGTCCCGGCAATGGTGACCGCCGTGCCCAGGTCGGGCTGCAGCATGACCAGGCCCACAACCAGGGCCACTACCGCAAGGTGAGGCACCACCCCGACGAAGAACCGCCGCATCTTCTCCGGGACGCGGCAGAAGCTGTGTGCAAGGTATATGACCAGGCAGAGTTTGACCAGCTCCGCCGGGCTGACCGAGATCGGCCCCACCAGTATGGACCTTTGAGACCCCCGCGCCTCCACGCCGATGCCCGGAATCAGGCTCAGCGCCAGCAGGACCACGGCCATCACGATGCAGAGCCGCGCATAGCGCCGGTAGATCCAGTAGTCAACCCGCTGCTGCAGAAAGAGCATCAGCAGCAGCCCCCCGACGGCCCAGACAGCCTGACGCTTAAAGTAGTGGAGGCTGTCGTCAAAACGCACGCGGGCGGAGTAACCGCTGGAGCTGAGCACCATCAGGACGCCGAAGGCGACCAGAATCACCACGGTGAAAAGCAGGATGAGATCCGGCGCCCGGCGGCTTCGGGGCTTGGCCTTGCCGAGTCTACCCCTCACACTCCCATACCTCTCAAGCCAGTCATCGCCGCAACCATGCAGAGAACCTGGAATATCCACAGGCTCAGGACCACAGTCACCTCACTGTGGCCACCCAGTTCGAAGTGGTGGTGAAGGGGACTCATCCGCAGAAGCCTGTGCCCTCCGGTGAGACGAAAATAGGTGACCTGAATGATGACGGACAGAGTCTCCACCACAAACAGTCCCCCGCCAACCACCAGCAGCAGCTCGGTCCCCGTCACCACGGCCAGGCCGGTGAGGGCAGCACCCAGAGCCAGTGATCCCGTGTCGCCCATGAATACGCGGGCTGGATGAAAATTATGCCAGAGAAACCCGACGCAGACTCCCATGAGGGCAATTCCGTAGATGGCGACCGTCAGCTGCCTGCGGGCCAGGGCGGCCAGGACGAAGACCAGTGCGGTGATGGCTGTCCCGCCGGCGGCCAGGCCGTCCACTCCGTCGGTGAGATTGACGGCGTTGGAGAAACCGGTCAGCCAAAACGCGGTGAAGACCGGGTAGAACAACCCCAGGTCGTATCGCAGTGCCGTCCACGGCACGGCGACTACCGTCCCCCTCCCCGCGAAGGTGATCGCCCCCCAGCCCAGCAGTGCTCCCAGTATCATCTGCACGGCCAGTTTGTCCCTGGCTCTCAATCCCAGGGGACGACGCAGGGCCACCTTGAGAAGATCGTCGACAGCGCCGAGGACTGACGCACCTAGTGACACTCCCAGCAGCAGCCTGAGTTCCCGGGTCACGGGTATGACCATGAGCAGGGCGATCAGCAGGGCGGGGAGAAAGGCCAGGCCGCCCATGGTCGGTGTCCCCTCCTTACTCCGGTGGGCCTCGGGGCCGTCATCTCTCACCCTCTGCCCGAAATTCAGTCTGCGCAAAACGGGCAGAAGGAGGGCCACCACCGCGATCACCGCTGCCACTGCAGCCGCGAAGGCGGCCGGGAATATCCAGGGTTCGCGCAGGTCCAGGACGGGGAAACTCATCCGCCGGACCCCACTTCACACCCACCGGCAAACAGCCTCTGTAGGGCCTGCACACAGGACTCCAGCTGGCAGCCGCGAGACCCCTTGACCAGGACCACATCCCCGTCGCGGACGATCTGGGGCAGCTGCGCAATCAGCGAATCGTTGTCATGGTAGTGGCGGCGGCTGCTGGCGGGGAACCCCTCGTCCGCGGCGCCGATCCCCACGAAGGAGGAGAGCTTCCCGACCGTCAACAACAGGTCCAGGCCGGCGGTGGCCGCCCGGCGCCCCACCTCCAGATGCAGCTCCTCCGCCCGGGGACCCAGCTCGAGCATATCCCCCAGGATTGCCACCTTCCTGCCCGGATTCTCGCATTCCCGCAGGGTATCGAGAGCGGCCGCGCACGAGGTGGGACTGCTGTTGTATGCGTCATTGAGCACACTTATGCGACCCAGATCCAGCCACTGCATCCGCATCCCCGTCAGCTCCGCCCGGGCCAGGGCAGTCCAGATGCTGTCGGGAGACATCCCCATCATGTACCCCGCACAGGCGGCCGCCAGGGCGTTTTCCACGTGATGCCTGCCGGCCAGCGGCAGCTGCACTCTTCCGGTCGCTCGGCCGCCCAGGTGAAGATCGAACGCAGCGCGTCCGAGATCGTCGACGGAGACATTCGCTCCCCTGGCCGTCAGGTCGTCACCCCGCTTCTGTCCGTAGTACACGACCCGCGCCCGAGTGCGGGAAGCGATCCAGCGCCCCCAGGGGTCGTCCGCATTGACCACCGCCCAGCCGTCCCCGGGCAGGGCCTCGAAAAGCTCCGCCTTGGTCCGGGCTATGCTCTCCATTGATCCCAGAAACTCCAGGTGAGATTCACTCACCCTGGTGAGAACACCCGCCCCGGGCCCCGCCACCGACGCCAGGTACCTGATGTCACCCTGCTTCCGCATTGCCAGCTCCAGGACCGCCACCTCGTGCTCGGGGCGGAGACCAAATAGGGTGAGGGGCACACCTATCTCCGTGTTGTAGTTGCCCTGCGTCTTCAAGACCGCAAACTCCTCCCGCAGGATCGCCGCCATCATGTCCTTGCAGGTGGTCTTGCCCACACTTCCGGTAACCCCTATGACCTGCAGGGAGAACTGGTCGCGGTACCACGCGGCCACCTCGCCCACGGCCCAGAAGGGATCGGGCACCTCCAGCAGGATCCCGTCCCACCCGGAGGCGGGCACTCTCCCCTCCCTGACCAGGGCGGCCACCGCCCCGCGCGAGAAGGCGGCATCTAGATACCGGTGCCCGTCCGTTCTCTCCCCCTCGAGGGCGACGAAGAGATCTCCCCGGGCGACGCACCGGCTGTCCGTGCTCACCCCGTAGATGGCCGTCTCCCGCCCGGCCCGGTCGAGCCCCCCGATTCCCAGAACGGAGGCAAGATCTGCCACGGTGAACAGCGGTTGCCGTCCTTCCTTGAGGTCCACGCCCTCATCCTCCCTCTCGCCTCTGCCGGCGCAATCTGAGTGCCTTTCGCGCCTCCAGTCTGTCGTCAAAATGAACTGCGCAATCTGCCAGGATCTGCATGGTCTCGTGGCCCTTGCCGGCCACGACCACCGTGTCCGCGGGCCCGGCCATCTCCACCGCCCGCAGCACGGCCTCTCTTCGATCCACGATCACCTCGCAGCTGGCATTGTCCTCGATGCCCCTCAGTATATCACAGGTTATGGCCCGGGGATCCTCACTCCGGGGATTGTCCGAAGTCACAATCATGTAGTCCGCCAGATCCTCCACCACCGATCCCATGACCGGACGCTTGGTCCGATCCCTGTCTCCACCCGCACCGAAGACGGTGATCACCCGGCCCGCCGAGACACTGGTCACCGCCTCGAGCAGGTTGGACAGTTCGTCGGGGGTGTGAGCGAAATCCACGATCACCGTGATATCATCCCCGGGTCCGGAAACCACCTCGTACCGGCCTGGTACGGGGGTCGCCCCGGACAGGGCGTCGGCAATGACCCCTGTAGCCACGTCCAGACTGTGGGCCGCGGCCGCCGCGGCCAGGGCGTTGTAGACGTTGAAGCGACCGGGAAGCCGGAGTCTGACCCGCCGCCGCCCCGCCGGCATCTCGAGAAGGAATGTCGTCTCCTCCTGGGTCATCTGCACGTCGCGGGCGGTGACCTCCCCCCCGCGCAGACCGTATGTCAGAACCTCCGCGACCGAACGGCTCTCGATCTCGGCCGAACGCGCATCATCGGCATTGATCACCGCCCGCGGCCCCCCGCGGTCAAGACCCTCGTCAGTCAGCATGGTAAACAGGCGAGCCTTCGCCGCCAGGTAGCTGTCCATGTCCCCGTGGAAGTCCAGGTGCTCGGGGGCTATGTTGGTGAACACGCCCACATTGAAGGCGCACCGGTGCACCCTGTGAAGCATGAGTGAATGGGATGAAACCTCCATGACCGCGGCCCGGTCTCCCGAAATCAGCATCTGGCGGAACAACCTCTGCAGGTCGGTGGCCTCCGGAGTGGTGAGAGTCGTCTCCATCCAATTCCCTCCGGCGATGTTCCCCACCGTGCCCACGAGTCCGACGCTGCCGCCGTCCGCTTCCAGCAGGTGTCGAATCAGGTGGGCCGTGGTGGTCTTGCCGCTGGTCCCGGTCACTCCCACCAGGACCATCCGCCCGGTGGGGTGATCGAAAAACCTGTCCGCCAGGTCGGCGGCCGTCCGCCTGGCATCGCTGACCACCATCTGCGGCACGGGGGGCTCGACGTTCACGACTCTCTCGACCAGGAGGGCGCGGGCACCGGCCGACACCGCCTCCTGTGCGTGGAGGTGTCCGTCGGTCACCTCGCCGGGAATGCACAGGAAAAGGTCGCCGGGCCCGACCCGGCCGGAATGATAGGACAGGTCCTCGATCTCGAGGCCCGCCAGATCCAACCCCGGGACCCGGGACACCTCACATTCGTTCTCAATTGCCTGCAGCAGCTGCGTCAACTTCACCCTGAAGGCACTCCCTCCAATGGCAAATGTGGGCATGGGTATCATGCCTCGTGTGAATCGCCGCTCGGACCCGCTCAGAATCAGGGCGAACTCAGGTGAAGATGAACGATGGTACCTCTCTGCACAAGGGTTCGCGGCGCGGGTTCCTGCCTTATTATAATCCCAGAACCGCTAACTTCCATGCGCAGCCCCAGGGCACCCAGCTCCTCTGCACCGGCCCGCAGGGTCATACCCGTCAAGTCGGGGACCCTGACGCTATCCGCGGGCACCGGCTCGTCGTCGAGGCCATCGGTGTACAGCAGCACCTGCGATCCCGGGGGAACCTCGGTCCCCTCCGGGGGAAACTGTTCCCACACCTGGTCGCCGTCTCCGATGACG
>JAWOBW010000249.1:0-10400 GCA_046484105.1 Bacillota bacterium | reverse complement strand
CATCTGGTCGGGCTTGAGGGCGATGCCTTCGCGGGTGAGGACGGCCTGGTGCGCGGGCTGCAGGTGGTCGAGGGGCGCCTCCCGGCAGGTGCGGAGGAGATACTACTCCCGGCGGGCCCGGCGCTGTCCGCCGGCCTCGGTGTGGGAGATGCATTCGAGGTCGAGTGGGCCGATTCGGAGGGAGCCATTCGGCGCATCACCTACCGGGTCTGCGGGCTGCTTCAGACGGACGACCCCTTTCTCGGTGCACCGCTCACGCGGCTGCCCGAGGCCGATGTGCCTCCCCCGGTGGTTGGGGCCGGGGAATCCGGTGGCAACTTCATCCTGTTGAGTTCAGAGGCGCCCGGGCGGGCGGCCGAGAAGGTGGACGGTTTCCTGCCCGGCGCGCGGGTGATCAGCCGGCTGCACGGAGCCGAGATGGCCGGGAGTCTCCTGTCGGGGGTGTTTTCCTCTGGCCGGGTGCTCACGATCCTCATCATGCTCTTCTGCTCGCTGGGTGTGCTGAATGTACTGCTGCTGGCCTTCCTGGAGAGACAGAGGGAGTTGGGAATCTTCAAGGCGCTCGGCAGTCTCAACGACGAGGTGCGGATGATGCTGCTGCAGGAGGGTTTTCTGACCGCGCTGCTGGGCATGGCGGCGGGGACCGCGGGGACGTTGATCGCCGTCACCCTGCTGAACCGATACACGCCCGTCCGCTATGTGGTGAGGCCGGGGGCCTTCGTCCTGGCCGCGGCAGCGGCTGCAGTCGTCTTCTACCTGGGTGCGGCCCTGCCCTCGGGCATGGCGAGGAATATGACGGTGCAGGACCTTCTGCACAGGCGGAGGATTCTCTGAGGTGTGCGAGGATGGGAGGACGCAATCGGCATGGCAGAGAGGAGTTTTCCATACAGGACCATCACCGCCGTCGATGTCGGCAGCACCACCACCAAGGTGGTACTGATCGACCAGACGGACGGGCGGTACCGGGTCACAGGGCGGGCGGAGGCGAGGACCACTGTCGAGGCACCGCAGGAGGACGTGATGATCGGTCTTCGGGCATCACTCAGGCGTCTTCAGGAGCAGGTGTCGCGCCGGTTTCTCGACGGCGACCGGCTCATCATTCCCCGGTCCGCCGACGGGTCGGGGACCGATCTGTTCGTCGCCACCAGCAGTGCCGGGGGCGGGTTGCAGATGATGTGCGTCGGCCTGATGCGGGCCATCACCGCGGAGAGTGCCGAGAGGGCTGCCCTGGGGGCGGGGGCAATCGTGATGGGGGTGGTGGCCGCCGACGACGGCCGCAGCCCGGTTGAGCGGGTGCGCCTGCTCCGCAGTCAGCGTCCCGACATCATTCTGCTCGCCGGAGGCACGGATGAGGGCAACATCTCGCACGTCGCCGCCCTGGCGGAATACGCCGCGTCGGCCAATCCGAGATCCAGGCTGGGCGGCGACCGCAGGCTGCCCGTGATATACGCGGGGAACCGCAGTGCGCGGGACGTGGTCACCCACATCATGGAGGACGTCCTGGAAGTGCACGCGGTGGACAACATCCGGCCCACCCTGGAGGAGGAGATCCTGGAGCCGGTTCGCGGCAAGATTCACGAGCTGTTTCTGGACCACGTCATGGAGCAGGCTCCCGGTTACGGGACGCTGCTGGAGTGGACCGACAGGCACATTCAGCCGACCCCCGCGGCCGTCGGCAGGATGATGCGAACCATGGCGGCCAGGTACAGTGTCAATGTGGTGGGGGTGGACATCGGCGGCGCGACGACCGATCCCTTCAGCGTCATGGGCGGCGTTTTCAATCGCTCCGTCAGCGCCAATGTGGGGATGAGCTACAGTGTGGCCAACGTACTGACCCAGGTCGGGACCGCGGGCATCTCCCGCTGGCTTCCCGTCCCCGTCCCGGAGCGAGACCTGCGCAACTGGCTGTATAACAAGACTATCCGCCCGTGGGGCCTGCCCATCACCCTTCGGGACCTGATGCTGGAGCACGCCGTCGGTCGGGAGGGGTTGCGCCTGGCCCTGGACGAACATCGAAAGCTGGCGGTGGGGCTCAAGGGGATCAAACAGGTGCGCACCTACGATCACGCCCTGGATCAGACGCCGACCGGGCAGACCCTGGTGAACATGAATGAGGTGGACGTGATCGTGGGCAGCGGCGGACTGCTGTCTCACGCCCCCCGGCGGTCTCAGGCGGCGATGATGATGCTGGATGCCCTGGGGCCCGAGGGCGTGGTCCGGCTCTACGTCGACAGTGCCTTCATCCTGCCCCACCTGGGGGCAGTTGCGGAGGTTCTGCCCGACGTCGCCGGAGACGTCCTGATCAACGATTGCCTGGTCCCCCTGGGGACGGTGGTCGCTCCCAGCGGCGAGGGGAGAAGGGGGGCGGTGATGGCGGAGCTGCGCATCACCCGGGAGTCGGGAGAGCAGACCTCTGAGCTCATCCGGATGGGAAGCCTCCGCGTTCATCCGGTGCGCACCGACGAGAGAGTCCACCTGGACATCGTGCCCAGGTCCTCCTTTGACCTCGGCGACGGCCCCGGAGTCAGGGTCAGGGCGGACGTGCGGGGCGGCGAGGTGGGCCTGATCATCGACGGCCGGGGGCGTCCGCTGCGGTTCCCTCGCCGGGAGAATCAGCGCCGGGAGGCCGTCCGCTCCTGGGTGGAGGCAATGGATGCGTATCCGCGACAATACCTGCAGCGAGGCTGTGCCAGTGAGGAGGAAGCGCCGTGACCGGACCCGGAGGGCATTATTCAGTGGTGCGACGGGAGATCGTGCGCAGGGAGAGACGGCTACCCCTGCCGGGTGAGATCCTGGTCGAAGAGGGCGAGCGGGTGGCCCCGGATACCGTGGTGGCCCGCACGGAGTTCATTCCGGGCGACCCCTACGTGGTGGATCTGAAATCGGAGCTGGGCCTGCCGCGGATTTCCCGCGGCGACATGGAGGGGTCTCTGCGGGTGAAGGTGGGACAGCGGGTGACCGAGGGCGAGACCCTCGCCCGCCTCAGGGGGGGCATCCTGGGGGCGTCGAGGACGGTCTCCTCTCCCGTGAAGGGCATCGTGGAATACGTATCTGCCGTGCACGGGAGAATACTGATAAGGGAGGACGCGCAGTCGGCTGACCCGGTGGTGGTGGTCAACGTCGCCCGCCAGCTGGATGTGTGGCCGGCCATGGTGCGCATGTACATGGAATACCGGGAGGGGCAGGAGGTCAGCCAGGGGGCGATCATCGCCGCCAGCCCCGGTACCCGGGGGATGGTCTACGCCTACGCGCCCGCCGCCGGGACCATACAGCGGATTGATGCTCACAACGGCCTGGTTTATATCGTGCGCCCGGTTCAGGTCACCCGTCTCACCGCTCACATCTCGGGAACGGTGGAGGAGATCAGGGGCGACGAGGCGGTCGTCATCAGCGGTCCCTCGGTGGTGATCAACGGGGTCTTCGGGCTGGGTGCCGAGGCTCACGGAGAGCTGCTGGTCCTGGGCGAGCCGGGTCGGCCCGTGCGTCCGGAGGATCTGGACGAGAGGGCCGCGGGTCGAGTGGTGGCCCTGGCTGGTTTCGCGGACGAGGCGGTGCTGGCCCGGGCCGAGGAGTGCGGCGCCGCCGGCCTCATAACCGGCGGCCTGGACGAGATGGATCTCGTCTCCTTCATGCGGGCTGAACTCGGAGCGGGCATCACCGGCGAAGAGGACATCTCCCTGACAATCATCCTCACGGAGGGTTTCGGCCGGCTCTCCCTTCCCGGGGAGATTCTCTCCGTCCTGCGCGGCTGCGAGGGCGCAATGCTGTCCGTGAACGGTCGCACGCAGGTCAGGGCGGGAGCCCAGCGGCCCGAGGTGCTTATTCCGATCCCGGACCGCGGCAGGGAGCCCCTGACCGAGATCAGCATCACGGAGGAGGACCCGCAGCCCGGCCAGCGGGTCCGGGTCATCACCTCACCGCATTTCGGCGCCTACGGCGAGGTGGAGGAGGTTCTGGCGCTCAGCCACAGGTACGAGACCGAGGCGGAGCTGCCGTCTCTGAGGGTGCTGCTGGCGAGCGGGCGCAGGGCAGTGGTCCCACTCTCCAACGTGGAAGTCGTCGGCGGAAGGTCATCGACATGAAGGTTCAGGTTGCGGCACCGGAAGGGGGGTCGATATGCCCAGGGTGCAGAGGTTCACCCTGCTGACAGCCGTGCTGCTGGTATTGGGACAGCTGATTGCCCAGCTGCTGGATGCTTCGACCCCCAACTTCCCTCACTTCGCCCGGTTCCTCCTGCTCTTCGTAGTCATCAAGCTCTCGGGCGACCTGGTCTACTTCCTGCTGTGGCCGGAGCAGCGCGAGTGGGTGTTTCTTCACCTGTACCTGCTCGACGATTTCTTCACCTACTTTCGTTTTGCCTTTCCCCTCTCGGTCATTCAGCGGATGATCGAGATCGGCCTGTACCCCCCGCGGGTACACGACGCGCCGCCGGCCGGGCTTTTACACCAAATCATAGCCGGTCCGCTGATTGCCACCGCGATGTACCTGGTGAATCGATGGTTGCGGGAAGAGGCGCGGGAGAACTCGTACCAGCAGGCGAGGAATTTCCTGCACCTGCCATGAATGGGGCCAGGGGCGGACTCCGGGGGGGGGGCTGCGATTCACCTGGGCGTGCTCGGCCATATGTCAATGCGTGGAGTCGAATGCTGATGATAATCGGGTGAGATGGCATATGACGGCATAATTTCGCAAGCGATCGGGCAAACATAGATTTGACGTGGCGACGGGGGAAGAATAGCATATTATTTGGTGTTAGCACTCACCTCCTAAGAGTGCTAACAAAGAGAGATCGAAGCGTCCATCCAAAATAGCAAAGGGAGGGAACTGCTGTGAAGATCAAGCCCCTGGGCGATCGGGTTGTAGTCAAGGTGATCGAGGACGAGGAGGTCACCAGCAGCGGTATCGTTCTTCCGGATACCGCCAAGGAGAAGCCCCAGCAGGGTAAGGTTCTGGCCGTGGGGTCGGGCAAGACCCTGGACAGCGGGGAGAAGGTGCCCCTGGAGGTCTGCGAGGATGACGTGGTCATCTTTTCCAAGTACGCGGGTACCGAGGTGAAACTCAAGGGCGAGGAAGTACTCATTCTGAGCGAGCGGGACATTCTCGCGAAGGTAGAATAGCTAGATAGGGAGGTATACCGATGGCGAAGCGCATCATCTACAATGAGAAGGCACGGCGTGCGCTGCAGCGCGGCGTGAACACCATGGCCGATGCGGTGACCATAACCTTAGGCCCCAAGGGTCGGAATGTGATTCTGGAGAAGAAGTTCGGGTCTCCATCGGTCATCAACGACGGAGTTACCATTGCGCGTGAGATTGAGCTCAAGGATCCCTACGAAAACATGGGTGCCCAGCTGCTCAAGGAAGTCGCCACCAAGACCAACGACATCGCCGGTGACGGCACCACCAGCGCAATTCTGCTGGCCCAGAGCATGGTGACCGAGGGCATGCGCAACGTGGTGGCCGGCGCCAACCCCATGATCCTACGCCGCGGCATCCTAGCCGCGGTCGGCAGTGCCGTCGAGGCCATCAAGGAAATGAGCATTGCCGTGGAGGGCCGGGAGGCCATAGCCCAGGTCGCCTCGATTTCGGCCAATGACGAGGAGATCGGCTCCCTCATCGCGGAGGCCATGGAGCAGGTCGGCAAGGACGGAGTCATCACCGTGGAAGAGTCTCGCACCATGGACACTTCCCTGGACGTGGTGGAGGGCATGCAGTTCGACCGGGGTTACCTCTCGCCCTACATGGTGACCGATACGGAGAGCATGGAGGCGGTCCTCGAGGAGCCCTACATATTGATAACAGATCAGAAGATCAGCTCCGTCAACGACTTCCTGCCCGTGCTCGAGAAGGCAGTCAATCTCGGCAAACCCCTCCTGGTCATAGCCGAGGACGTCGAGGGTGAGGCCCTGGCCACGCTGGTGGTCAACAAGATTCGCGGCACGCTGCAGGCCGCTGCGGTCAAGGCTCCCGGGTTCGGCGACCGGCGCAAGGCCATGCTGGAGGACATCGCCATCCTCACCGGGGGGCGGGTCATCAGCGAGGATCTCGGCCTGAAGCTGGAGAATGTGACCCAGGATATGTTCGGTCGGGCCGGCCGGGTCAACATCAGCAAGGACGACACCACCATAGTCGAGGGTCACGGCGAGCAGAAGGCCATCAAGGACCGCATCGAGGTCATCAAGCGCCAGATCGAGGACAGCACCAGTGACTTCGACCGGGAGAAGCTGGAGGAGCGTCTCGCCAAGCTGTCCGGTGGTGTGGCCGTGATCAACGTCGGTGCGGCGACAGAGACCGAGATGAAGGACAAGAAGCTGCGCATCGAGGACGCCCTGAATGCCACGCGGGCGGCCGTCGAGGAGGGCATCGTCGCCGGTGGCGGCGTCGCCTACCTGCGCGCGGCCCAGCTCATGGCCGATGTCGAGACCAAGTTTGATGACGAGACCGTGGGTGTGGAACTGGTCAAGAAGGCCCTCGCCGCTCCGGTGCGCCGCATCGCCAGCAACGCCGGACTCGAGGGTTCCGTGGTGCTGGAGCGCGTGAAGGGTGAGGAAAGGAACATCGGCTTCGACGTGCTGGCCATGGAATACGTTGACATGATGGAGGCCGGCATCGTGGATCCGGCCAAGGTGGTCCGCTCCGCGCTGCAGAATGCGGCCAGCATTGCCTCCATGGTCCTGAGCACCGAGACCCTGGTGGGCGAGATTCCGGAGAAGGACGACAATGACGCGGGAGGCATGCCTCCCGGGATGAATGACATGGATATGTCCTTCTGATCAGGGTGATGCAGCCCCCATCCCGCCGGGATGGGGGCTTTCTTCACATTGCAGCCCCGCCCAACTTCCAGCATACCCCGACACCGGAGCTGATTCCCTGCTGGCCGGCCTGATCCCTTCCCCCGGGCGTCTCAGGTAGTGCGGGCCGGAGGGAATCGGGTATAATTGGGCTGTACTCCGGTTGTGTGGTCCGAACGCCGGATCTTCCCTTTTTCTCTTTGAAGGGGGCGGGACTGTGCCGTACTGGAAAGAGGAACCCGTTCGCTGTCTGATCTGTCGAGACGAGCTGAAGGAGATGGTGCAGAGGCTGGGAGATGAGATCTCCCGCGACTACCGGGACGAGGTGAGTGTGCATGACCCTCTCCTGCTGGTGGGCATCCTCAAGGGTGCGATCGTCTTCATGGCCGACCTCGCCCGGTCCATGAGTGTGCCGACGGCCTTCGATTTCATGGCGGTTTCCAGCTACGGGGTCAGCACCACCTCCTCGGGGGTGGTGCGAATCCTTTATGACCTCGATACCTCGATCGAGGGACGTCACGTGATTGTGGTGGAGGACATAGTGGACACCGGACTTACACTCAGGTACATACGCGATCACCTGGCGTCGAGGAATCCGCAGAGCCTTAAGGTGTGTGCCCTCTTGGACAAGCCGGAGCGCCGCGAGGTTCCGGTGCGTGTGGACTACTGCGGCAGGCAGATTCCCGACGAGTTCGTAGTAGGATACGGTCTGGACGTCGGGGAGCGGTATCGCGACCTGCCCCACGTGGCGGTGGTGACAGAGTCGGGATGAGGGGGAGAGCTTCGGTGACCGACGAGGAGAAGGTATTGATACTCGACTTCGGCGCCCAGTACTCGCAGCTGATCGCCCGTCGCGTCCGCGAGTGCGGCGTGTACAGCGAGATAGTGCCCGGAGACCTGGCGGCGGACCGGGTGCGGGACGAGACACCCGGCGGGCTCATTCTCAGCGGCGGTCCGGGGAGTGTCTACTCGGAGGACGCCCCCTGGCCAGATCCCGGGGTGTTTTCCCTGGGAGTGCCGGTGCTGGGCATCTGCTACGGGCATCAGCTGGTCGCCGGTCATTTCGGTGGGCCCGACTGCGTGCGCTCGGCCCGAAGTGCCGAATACGGTCGCTCGCGGGTTTCGGTCCGGGAGGAGGGACAGCTCCTGGCCGGGCTGCCGGCGGAGTTTGACGCCTGGATGAGTCACGGCGACATGGTGCAGCGGCTGCCGCCCGGGTTCACCTGCCTGGCCTCCACCCGGGACGCCCCGGTGGCGGCCATGGCCGATCCCGAGCGCGGCGTGTATGGGGTGCAGTTTCACCCGGAGGTTCATCACACTCCGGTGGGGCGGCAGATCCTGGAGAACTGGCTCTACCGGATCTGCAATTTCCGTGGGGGGTGGAGCATGAGCTCTTTTGTCGATACGGCAGTGGAAGGCATACGGAAGCAGGTGGGAGACGGTCGCGCCATATGCGGTCTCAGCGGAGGGGTGGACTCGTCGGTGGCGGCCACCCTGGTTCACCGGGCGATCGGAGACCGTCTGACGTGCGTGTTCGTCGATCACGGTCTGCTGCGCGCCGGTGAGAGGGACCTGGTGGAGCAGATGTTCAGGGACCAGATGAACATGAATGTGGTGTCGGTGGACGCGGGCGAGAGGTTTCTGGGCGCCCTGGCCGGAGTGACCGACCCCGAAGAGAAGCGAAGGATAGTGGGACGCGAGTTCATCCGCGTATTCGAGGAGGAGGCGTCGGCGCGCGGTGGCTACCAGTTTCTAGTGCAGGGGACCATCTACCCGGACGTAGTCGAGAGCGGGACCGACAGCTCCGCCGTCATCAAGAGCCACCACAACGTGGGCGGACTGCCGGAACACATGGACATGGAGCTGGTCGAGCCCCTGCGGGACCTGTTCAAGGACGAGGTGAGGCTGGTGGGCGAGGAGTTGGGGCTGCCCGAAGAGATTCTCTCGCGGCATCCCTTCCCCGGTCCGGGACTGGCGGTGCGCGTCCTGGGAGAAGTGACGCCGCAGAAGGTCTCCCTGGCGCGGGGGGCGGACGCCATATTCACCGAGGAGATTCGAGAAGCCGGTCTCTACCGGAAGGTCTGGCAGGCCTTTGCCGTGTTGTCCGATGGCAGAAGCGTGGGGGTCATGGGGGACGGAAGAACCTACGGCAGGACGGTGATCCTGCGCGCGGTGACCAGTGAGGATGCCATGACGGCCGATTGGGCCCGCATTCCCCCGGATGTTCTGGACCGCACTGCCCGCCGCATTGTCAATGAGATCAGGGAGATAAACCGGGTCGCCTACGACATAACCTCCAAGCCGCCGGGAACCATCGAGTGGGAGTGAGGCATCCTTGCCCGGAATGCGTCGGCTCATAGTGAAACGATATGCCCGCTGGCCGATGATCTACAAGGTCATGGTGGGTTCGTTGATAACCCTGACGCCGCCGCTTCTGATAACGGTGGTTCTGGGCAGGCAGGGGTGGCTGGAACGCACATCGACGCCTCTGCTGGCGGTTTACACCGCCGGGGTGATTGCCCTCGCCCTGTACCTCAACTACATCTCTCTTCGGGTCCTGTTCCGTCCCCTGTTTCAGCTCATGGAGACGGTTCACCGGCTGCAGGAGGGAGACTACCGGGCCCGCGCCCGCGGCATAACCGGGGACCAGGAACTGGCCCGGGTGGGGAGTATCCTGAACGAGGTGCTCGACAACCTCGAGCGCAGCAGGAGGTTCACCTCCTCACGGACCCTTCACGCACTGGAGCGGGAGAGGAAGCGGATTGCGCGCGAGCTGCACGATGAAACCAGTCAGGCCCTCACCACGCTGATTATCAACCTGGAAATATCCATCAGTTCGCTGCAAGAGCTGACTGAGGGGGCGGATGTGAGCGACGACAGCTGGAAGCCCCTGCGGCAACGGCTCACCGACACCAGGAACCTCACGGAAAGCGTCCTCGAGGAGATCAGGAAGCTCATCTTCGACCTCAGACCGAGCATACTCGACGACCTGGGACTGGTTCCCGCCATGCGGTGGTATGCCATGAACAAGCTCGAGTCCCTGGGGGTGGATTCCCGCTTCGAGGTACAGGGAAGCGACGAGAGGCTGCCTGCGGACACCGAGACCGCCCTGTTCCGCATATTCCAGGAGGCCATCACCAACACCATCAAGCACGCCGATGCCGACCTGGTGGTGATAGCTCTGAAGCTCAGCCGGGAGGCGGTGGTGCTGAGGGTGAGCGACGACGGGGTCGGTTTTGCGCCCCAGGCCGCCGGCAACCCCTACAGTGGCCTGGGCCTGTTCGGCATGCAGGAGAGAGCCAGTCTGCTCGGCGGCACTCTCGAGGTGAACTCGAAACCGGGAGAGGGAACCGAGATCATCGTGAGGATTCCACATCCTCAGACCCTCGCAGACGGGTGAAGGGAGGAAAGCAAGTGACTTCCGATGCAATACGGGTTCTGCTCGTAGACGATCACACCATCCTTCGCGAGGGCATCAAGTCCCTTCTGTCCGAACACGATCACATTCAGGTGGTGGGAGAGGCCGACAATGGCAGGGACGCGGTGGAGGAGGTCCAGAGGCTGAGCCCGGACGTGGTGCTGATGGACATCAGCATGCCCGAGATCAACG
>JAWOBW010000247.1:0-6689 GCA_046484105.1 Bacillota bacterium | reverse complement strand
CGAGCAGCTCATATTCCGCCAGAGACTGCGGCGAGTCCTGGCGGAATATGAGCTGCTCGCGTGGACGGCCGAGCAGCTGCCGCACCTGACGCTCGACCCGGTCCAGGTCAGTATATGCGAGCATCAACCAGACCACAATTCCGAAGATGAGAAACAGGTCGCTGCCCCGGATGAGCCAGGCGGCCCAGGGCACACCGAACATCGCAGCCACGGCCGAGGCGGTGACCCGCCTGCCCAGCACATACAACAGGGCAAAGAATACCAGGCCGAAGCCCGCCGCTCTGGGCATGAGAACCGCCAGGGCCACGGCGGAACAGGCTATGGCAGTGTGGGGGTTCGGTCTCCTCACAGAGCCCGCGGGAAAGTGAATGCCCGCCAGCGCCCCGACTCCCGACACGGCCATGGTCACCGCGGTGGGGGCAATCAGGTAACCGAGCAGCATTGCCCCGACGACGAGGCCGAGGCTCACCACCAGGTCATCTATCTCCCGGGCCCCGGACCGGAGATGCCCCGCTGCGACTCTCAGATTTCCGAGAAGGTAACTGACTGCTGCCAGGACAGGCAAAGCATCCATGTCCGCCTCTATCCCCCTGACGCGAGACCCATCACACGGGCGAGGAGGCGAGCTGATACATCCGGCGGGGACTCACAGAAGACTCACATCCTGCAGTGACGGCCGCGGTGTATGAGAGCTCTGTCACCGCATTCAAAGACCGAGATCTTCCCGGATCCTCTGCATAGACTGCAGGGCTATCCCGACGAATTCCTCCAGCTCCATGCCCAGCTCCTCGCAGGAGGCAATCACATCGCGCCGCGCCCCCCGGGCGAAGGATTTCTCTCCATACCGGTTCATGACGAACTCCACGTCGAGGGCAGCCAGCGACCTATCCGGGTGGACGAGGGCCGCGGCCACGATCAGGCCGGTGAGCGGATCGACGGCGTAAAGGGCCTGCGCCATCTTCGTCTCCCGCGGCAGACCGTGGAAGTCATTGTGGGCCCGCACGGCATCGACGAGTTCCTCATCCAGCCCCGCCTCGGCCAACATGTCAGCCCCCCTGATGCTGTGCAGGGACGGATCGTCACCCGTCTCGTCATAGTCTATGTCGTGCAGGAGACCGGCCAGGGCCCACCTGTCGGCATCCTCATCCAGGTGTTCGGCCAGGTCCCTCATGACAGCCTCCACCGCGTAGGTGTGCTTGAGCAGATTCTTCGTGTTGAGATGCTTCTTCAGCAGAGCCAGCGCTTCCTCTCTTTGCACCGCATCTCTCCCCTTCCCTCAGATCAGCACCGCGATCGTCACGGACAGGGCCATGAAGGCAACGGCCAGATAGGTGGTAATCTTCGACAGGAATTCGTCCATTCCGCTCTGTCTTCCGAACAGAGATTCGCCCGCGCCGGCGATGGCTCCGGAGATTCCCGCGCTGCGACCCGACTGCAGCAGCACCACCGTAATCAGAGCTGCCGCCACCAGCAGATGTATCGCCATCAACACGCGACTGACCAGTCAAACCACCCCCTATGGCATTCGAATCATTTTAGCATGAAGGGACTCAGACCGGCAAACTGCGCCCTCGCCCCCAGCTCCTCCTCGATTCTCAGCAGCTGGTTGTACTTCTCCACCCGGTCGACTCGGCAGGGAGCCCCGCTCTTGATCTGACCGCAGCCCGAGGCCACGGCCAGGTCGGCGATGAAGGTGTTCGCCGTTTCGCCCGACCGGTGGGAGATGCAGGCACCGTACCCAATTCTCCCCGCGCACTTCAGGGCCTGCAGGGTCTCCGTAACCGTGCCGATCTGATTGGGCTTGATCAGGATCGCGTTGGCGACTCCAGAGCGGTGTCCCCGCCGCAGCAGCTTGCGGTCGGTGACGAAAATGTCGTCGCCGACCAGCTGCAGGGTGGAACCCAGCGCCCGCGTCATGTGCGTCCAGCCCTCCCAGTCATCCTCGGCCATCCCGTCCTCGATGGCGATCAGCGGGTAGCAATCCGACCATCCCCGGTACAGCTCCGTCAACTCGGCGGCGCCGAGCCTCTCTCCCCTCATACTGTACCTGCCGTCATCACAGAGCTCACTGGCGGCCACGTCCAGGGCGAGCCAGACCTGTTCGCCGGGTCTGTAACCAGCCCTCTCAATGGCCGACACTATGAGGGCCAGAGCCTCCTCGTCGTCCGCCAGGTCGGGAGCATATCCACCCTCGTCTCCGACGCCCCGGGACAGCCCCCGGCCGGCCAGCTGTTCTCCCAGCGAGTGATAGATCTCGCAGCCCCAGCGCAGGGCCTCGACGAAGCTGTCCGCGCCGGCCGGGACGATCATGTACTCCTGCACGTCGACATTGTTGGAGGCATGCTTTCCCCCGTTGAGGATGTTCATCATGGGAACGGGAAGCAGCTCCGCCCCGTCACCACCCAGGTACCGGTACAGCGGCATCCGGGCGGAGCGCGAACCGGCATAGGATGCGGCCAGGGAAGCTCCGAGAAGGGAATTGCCCCCCAGGCGTCCCCTGTCCGGGGTGCCGTCCACCTCCACCAGCCGTTCGTCTATCGCCGCCTGGTCCCGCACATCCATCCCGCGCAGGGCACTGCGAATCTCTCCCCGCACCGCCGCGACGGCGCGCAGCACCCCCCTGCCCCGGTGACGCCCCGGGTCGCCATCTCGCAGTTCGCGCGCCTCCTTCGATCCCGTGCTGGCCCCCGAAGGCACGGCCGCCCGTCCCAGGGTGCCGTCCTCCAGTATCAAGTCAACCTCCAGGGTGGGATTGCCCCGCGAATCGAGTATCTCCCTCGCCGTAACGTCGGCTATGATGCTCATGCGCTATCATCCTCCATCATTTCCGTCGAGCAGGAGCGACCGCCCGGTCATCAGCTCCGGCTGACGTATCCCCAGAAGATCCAGAACAGTCGGGGCCACATCCGCCAGGCCTCCACTTTCGCGCAGCGCCCAGCCGTCGCTCCCGGCGACCAAAATGAATGGGACGTCATTGGCCGTGTGGGCAGTGTGTGGCTCCCCGTCTGCGTCGACCATCGTCTCGGCATTGCCGTGATCGGCAGTGACCAGCAGCATTCCGCCCGCCTCCAGTGTGGCCCCCGCCACCCGGCCCAGGCAGGCGTCCACCGCGGCGGCGGCTCTCACGGCTGCGTCGAAGTCGCCCGTGTGCCCGACCATGTCCAGATTCGCCAGGTTGGCCACGATCAGATCGTAGGACGAACTGCCGATCCCGTCAACGACAGCATCTGTCACCCGCTCCGCGCTCATCTCCGGCTTCATGTCGTAGGTCGCCACCGGCGGGGAAGGTATCAGGACCCGCTGCTCGCCGGGAAAGGGCTCCTCCCGCCCCCCGTTGAAGAAGTAGGTGACGTGCGCGTACTTCTCCGTCTCGGCCAGCCGCAGCTGCCGGTACCCCACGCGGCTGACCCACTCTCCCAGGGTGCCCGTCACCTCCACCGGCGCGAAGGCGACGGGGCAGTCGAACTCCCGGCCGTACTGGACCATGGTGACCAGGTCGGCCGGGGGGACCAGCGGGGCGACGTCGCAGGTGGACAGTCCCGGGTCCAGCAGGGCCTGCACCAGCTGGCGGGCGCGGTCGGCGCGGAAGTTGAAAAAGAGGAAGGCATCCCCGGGCCGGTAGCCGGCGTACCCGCCCACCACCGTCGGCTGCACGAACTCGTCCGTCTGACCGCGGCTGTAGGATTCCTCCAGGGCCTGTCGACAAGAATCGGCCGCCCTTCCCTCCCCGCGCAGGATCGCCGCCACAGCGGCAGCAGTCCTGTCCCAGCGATTGTCGCGGTCCATGGCGTAGTAGCGCCCGGCGACAGTCGCGACCCGGTGACCCGCCCGGGGCGCCACTTCCCGCTCCAGTCGCTCCAGGTACTTCGACGCGCTGCACGGCGGCACATCGCGGCCGTCGAGAAAGGCGTGCACCGCCACCTCGCCGAGGCCCTCGCTGCGGGCCATCCGGATCAGGGCGGCCAGGTGCTCTAGGTCGCTGTGTACGCGGCCGTCGGACACCAGGCCCATGAAGTGCAGCACCGCCCCTCGCGAGCGCACCCGCTCCATCACCCCGAGCAGGGCCTCATTGCGGAACAGCTCCCCGCGCCGGATGGCCCGGTCGATCCTCCGCCCCTCGTGCAGTATCACTCGACCCGCCCCCAGGTGCAGGTGTCCCACGTTCGAGTTTCCCATCTGCCCCGGATACAGGCCGACTGCCTCCCCACTGGCCCTCAGCACTGCCCGCGGGCAGCCGCGCCAGAGCTGGCACAGCCAGGGCGTCTTCGCGGCGCGGACGGCGTCGGCCCCGCCCCCCCGGGACAGCCCCAGCCCGTCCAGGATCAGGAGGGTCAGCGCCCCGCTAACCCGTCGACTCATCAATCTTCACCGCTGCTGGCGCCACACTCACGCACCTTCTGACAGATCCCGACAAAGGACTCGGCCTCCAGACTGGCACCACCCACCAGGACCCCGTCCACGTCGTCAAGCTGGACGAACTCGCAGACATTCCTCGCGCTCACGCTTCCGCCATACACCACCCGAACCTCTCCGGCCTCCTCCGCATCCAGCAGACGGGCCAGCTCCGAGCGGATGTGAGAGACCATCACCTCCACGTCCTCCGGACGTGCCGGCCTCCCGGTGCCGATGGCCCACACCGGTTCATAGGCGATGATCAACTTGCGTCCGGGATAGTCGTCGGCTCCCTGCAGTGCAATCTCCAACTGCTGGCTGACCCGGTCCAGATGCTCGCCGGAGTCTCTTTCCTCGGGATCCTCGCCCACACAGAGGACCACCGAAAGTCCCGCGCTGGCCGCCAGTTTGAGCTTATCCCGCACCCTCTCATCGGAATCTCCCTGGTGTTCCCGGCATTCCGAGTGCCCGACCAACACATACCGCGCCCCGACGGAGCGCAGCATGATGGCCGACACGCCTCCGGTGTAGGGCCCCGTGTCGTCCCAGTGACAGTCCTGACCTCCCAGTCCGACCTGTGTTCCCCGGATCTCCCTGCCCACCGCCTCCACAAAGGGATGTGGAGGAAAGACAGCCACCTCCGGCGATGAACCGGTCCATCGATCCCGCACCTCCCGGGCCAGCTCGGCCGCCTCGTCTCTGCGGGTGTTCATCTTCCAATTGCCACCCACCCACATCGTCCGGCCCTGCTTCGCCTGCTGCAGCACCTGCAGGGCGGGCAGCTCCCTGCCAGCGAGGAATTCCAGCGCAGCCCCGCCGGCGGTCGAGACGTGATCCACGCGATCCGACAGGCCAAGACTGGCGAGGACCTGAACCGATTCTCCCCCGCCGACCACCGTCTCCGCCTCAGTCAGGCCGGCGACCGCCCGGGCCACCTGCTCCGTCCCCCGGGCGAAGCGAGGAATCTCGAAAATGCCCATGGGACCGTTCCAGAACACGCACCTGGCCGACTTCAGCCTCTCCTCGTAGCGGGACACGGTGCGCGGACCGATGTCGACGATCATCCAGTCACGCGGGATTCGGTGTGCATCCACCACCTGAGTCTCGGCCGAGGGCGTGATGGTCCGGGCCACGACCAGGTCCAGGGGCATGAGCAGCTCCACGTCCCTGCGGCCGGCCTCGGCGACGATGGAGCGAACCTGGGGAATCATCTCGGGTTCGGCCAGGCTGTTGCCCACGGAGTAACCCAGGCAGAGAAGGAAGGTATTCGCCAGCCCCCCGCCGAAGGCCAGCGCATCCACCTTGCTCAACATCTGCCGGCACACCGGCAGCTTGTCGGATATCTTCGCCCCGCCCAGAATGGCGACATAGGGTTGCTCGGGCTCGTCCCGCAGCCTGGACAGGGTCCGGATCTCCCGCTCAAAGAGCAGGCCCATCACCCCGGGTAGATACTCGGCCACGCCGTGGGTCGAGGCGTGGGCGCGGTGAGCCGCCCCGAAGGCATCGTTGACGTAGATGTCGGCCAGCCCGGCCAGTCTCCGGGCGAGGCGGGTGTCGTTCTCCGTCTCACCGGGATCAAAGCGGACGTTCTCCAGCATCAGCACCTCTCCCGGCTTCATCGCCGCGACCGCCTCGGTGACCCTCCTGCCCACCACCTCGTCGGTAAGAGTCACCTCCGTCTGCAGCAGCTGCGACAACCGCCGCGCCACCGGGGCCAGGCTCAGGTCGCGAACCTTCCTCCCTCCCGGCCTACCCAGGTGAGAGACCACTATCACCTTCGCCCCCTGCTCACGCAGATACCTGATGGTCGGCAGCGAGGCTACTATCCGGGAGTCATTGGACACAGTATCGCTCTCAGACAGCGGAACATTGAAGTCAACCCGAACCAGAACTCTTCGATCCCTCGTGGACACATCTCTGACAGTCAGAAATTGCACGCAAAACCCTCCTTCGGTTCCCCGCAGCTACCTAGACGCCCCTGCTGGCGACGTGGCTGATCAGGTCCACCACCCGGGTGGAATATGCCATCTCGTTGTCGTACCAGGCCACCACCCTGGCCATCGTGCCCCCGATGACCTGCGTCAGGGGCAGATCAACCACCGCCGAGTACTCGGAGCCCCGGAAATCTGATGACACCACGGGTTCATCGGACACCGCCAGAATCCCCCTCAGGTCTCCCGCGGCAGCCTCCCTCATCGCCTTCTCTATCTTCTCCTCGTTCACCACGTCCCGGAGGTTCACGGTCAGGTCGAGCAATGAGACAGTGGTGGTGGGAACGCGGACGGCGAAACCGTCGA
>JAWOBW010000092.1:0-5776 GCA_046484105.1 Bacillota bacterium | reverse complement strand
GGCGGCCTCCACCGTCAGCGACCCACCTGATTCGTCCCTATCGCGCAGGCGATAGACCTCGGCGATGGCGCTGTGATGCAGGGACAGAAGACTCTCCCCCTCGTCACTGAGACCCAGCCTGGTCGGAGTCCGCACCGCCGCCCAGATGACCACCACCACCTGCCCCCGCAACACAGGCAGGTCCGGCACAGGACCCTCTGGCAGCCCAGAAAACGCCCCCATGGCCCGGGCGGCGTCGACGGCCGACTGAGGCCACTCGCCGGAGAGCAGATGTTCGTTGTCCGTGATCCTCACCAGCAGCATGGCGATCTCGGCCCAGGTGAGGGGAGCATCTGGAGCCACTGTCCCGTCGGCGCGACCCACGAACCAGCCCCTGGCCTCGGCCAGGGCGAAGGCCCCTCGCGCCCACGGGGGAATCAGCACATCATCGACCCAGCCAGTCTGGTGGGTCGAGAGAACCTCCGTCAGCCCCTCTTGCCCGGTGATCCTGGCCAGCACGACCGCCATGTGTGCCCTGCTGAAGACCGCACCGGCGTTGAGACGCCCCTCCTCATCGCCGGCGAAAATCCCCGCCCGCCCGAGCCAGTAAGCGGCCTCAGAGTAGTACTCGCCTCCCGAGACGTCAGAAAAGGGGACTGCACAGGCTGAGGCCGGGCAGATGAGAATGGCACTTGCCAGGGCGGCCGCCACCACGAGGACCGCAACCTTTCTCCCGTTCACGTCGCTCATCTCCCCTCGCTGCACTCGCGCGGGCTGCCGGTGTCCCGCCCTATTGCGCCTTCATCAGGGCCAGAACCTCCTCCATGGTCGCCCGCCGGAACTCGCCCGTCTGGTAGCTCCGGCGCAGACGGGCAGCCAGGTAACTGCTGGACTGGCCCTCATCCCGCCGCTCCCGGATGGCCTGAATCACCCGGTGAGCCGGGGCCGGTCTCTCCTGCCAGATGCCCAGGACCTCAAAGCCCGCCGTGCAGACAAACAGGGCGGGAATCCGCTCGGCCCCACTGTCCCTGAACGCGGCGTCGAGGTCAAGATGCTCGTCCCGAAAGAAACATCTCAGCTGCACATCCGCAGAGGCCTCGCTAAGTCTGGCCAGCACCGGCACGTTCTCGGCCGCGTCGGGGCAGCCGGCCTCCGCCATCACCAGCAGCCTGAGCCCCCCGTGTGCACCGGGGAGGGCGGCCAGGACCCCGCGGATATCGAGCGGAACCTCGGTGTCGCGGTAGTTTCGCCTGAATAGCTCCCCCCTCCGCCCCGCCCGGGCGACAAATTCCTCGAAGGTCAGGCCCTCCCGGTAGATCCGTCGCAGAGTGCCCCTGTCGTTCATGCGCAGAAAGTCTCCTTTCCCAAGTGCCACTGACATCTATTCTCCACCAGCTGTTCCCCTCACCCCGGCGCTGCAGCCTGTCGGCGAGCCTTCGGTCCCTGTATCAGCTGCTCATGCTGACGCAGGATCTTTCCCGAACGAACCGGGATCATCTCGTTTAGGGCAGCCACCGCCGCCATCCTTTCCCCGGCGACCTCTGTCAGCATTTCCACGCAGCCCCCCGAGATCCCTCTGCCAGCATATCCTCCACCCCTCGTGCAGCCGCTTCAGGGCATGGCACAAGAGTCTGCGCGGGGTGAAGACGGCCGATTCACTCGCGGCGGCCGCACCCCGAAAGACGGGGCACTCGAGCGGGATCACGGTCAACGTTCTCCCGATCACTCCAATTGCTCCCCTGGCCTGCGAGACTGCATTGGGAAGAGCCGCGGCCTCACCCCCGCTTCCGGTCAGTCGAGTCTCGCGATGAAACCCGGACTGGCCGCCGGGACATGGACCGGGGAAATGTCGAGGTTGAGATCGGGGGTGGGAGTGGTATCGGCCATTTCCTGAGCTCAATTCTACCGCTTGAGTCACAGCCGGTACAGGGTGAAGACCGGGTCAGCGCGAGCCGGATGCACCCGCCGGCCAGCCGGGGGAGAGTCTGATTGTCAGTTGCAGTGCAGATTCACGCGAAGAGGTCGCGTCTGCGGCGGCCCTCGCCGCAATGTGACGAGGGCCGCCCAAATGAACTCAATCTGTGGCCCCGGCGGCGGAGGAACTGCCCGCGGTCGAGACGCTCACGGCGGTCTTCTCCTCCCCGCGACCGGGCTGACCGGCGGAATCCACGCGCCCGATGTGAATTCCCTTCCAGGCACCCCGACGAAACCGGGCCAGCAGCACCAGCCCCCGGGCCACCTGCTCCAGCGCCATGGCAATCCACACGCCGACCAGTCCCATGCCCATGTGGATTCCGAGTATATAGGATCCCGCCAGCCTGATGCCCCAGTCACCCAGCACGTTGATCAGCATGATCACCCGGGTATCACCTGCACCCCGCAGCCCCCCGGAGAATACCTGGATGATGGCCAGGAAAGGCACCGAGACGGCGATGATGCGCAGACATACCACTGTCAGGTTGATGACCTCGGGATCGTCACTGTAGAGGCCGGCCACGAAGCGCGCGCCCAGCAGGAAGGCGGCCCCCATGATCACCACCATGCCCACCGTCCACTTGGAGGCCACGTATCCCGACTGCTCGGCCCGCCCGGGCTTGCCCGCCCCCAGGTTCTGCCCCACCAGAGCGGTGGCCGCCAGTCCGAAACCGAAGCCGGGAATGAAGGACAGGGCCCTTATGCTCATGGTCACCGAGTTGGCGGCAATGGCGGCAGTTCCCATGGATGCGATGAGCATGGTGTAGATGATCTGCGAACCCCGACGCACGAACTTCTCCACCGCGGCGGGCAGACCGATATTGACCACCGACCGGATCACGCCCCAGTCAACCTGCAGGATCCGGGACAGATCCATTCCTATGACCGAGCGATCAGTGGCCAGCACCCACACTGCGATCAACCCGGCGCTGCCCCGAGCGATGCCGGCGGCGAGGCCGGCGCCGGCCACTCCCATGGTGGGAATCGGTCCGACGCCGTGCACCAGTAGATATGCGAGACACACGTTTGCAATATTCATGTAGGCCATCAGATACAGCGGGGTCTTCATATCTCCCGCACCCTGCAGCACCGCATTTGACATGAACAGAGGTATCGCCAGAACGTAGAAGATCGACAGCGTGCGCAGATAGACTGCACCCTGCTGCACCACGGCGAGATCCGGGTTCTCCTGCATCGACATCATTCCCCGCATCAGGGCGGGCGAGAGGAAAACTCCCACTACCGCCACGAGCAGCCCGATGATTCCCGCGAACAGCACTGCCTGCGTCACAACCCTTCGCGAACCCTCCCGGTCGCCGGCGCCCATCCGTCGCGCGACGATGGCAGTGGCGCCGACTGAAAGGGCCTGGAAGATGGCAGTGGTCATCATTATGACCCGTTTGCCGACGCCCACGGCGGCTATGGCCTCGGCGCCGAGACTGCCGACGATGATCAGCGACATCATCTCTACTAGGCTCTGAAGCCCCTTTCTCATGACGGCGGGAAAAGCGAGGGTCAGGACGCTGGTGCGAAGATTCATGGAGGTGAAGTCCGGCGCAGCATCAGATTCCCCAGAGTCAGACTCCGGGGAGGTCCTTTGTGGTAGTTCGTCAGGTTCCGTCGATTTCATGCTTACACAGTCCCTCCGGCGGCCCCTCTGCGAGGCCCTGGAAACAATACTTGCCGACGACTTTTCAGTCCCCGGCAGCAATTGGCTGATAGTATACCACATGAGAAACTGGGAAACAATGTGATCCGCGCCCCCACAGCCAATGTTACAAAACTGACATGAATGGCCCGCCCGCGCCACTTCGCCCGGTGAAGACGCCCGCCTCAAGACGGTCCGGCCGCTGAGACTGGCGCCGGCATCGGATCTGCGACGCACCCGCCCGTCGGCGTCGTGCGCTGACCGGGGCGAGGAGAATCGCCCTCCCCACCCCCACGTCGCTCAACGCCGCTGCACGGCATCGATCACCCAGACGCCCCCTTCTCCCGTCCTCACCGGCTGGACGAGGTGGATTGCATAGGTGTTTTCGCCCCTGACCACGGTCACTACGGCCGCGCCCGCCTCCCGGTCGAGGGTCTCCAGTTCGAAGACATCGTCGATTGTGAACCCCGCCATGCGACCGTCAAAGGCGGCAACCTCCAGCGGGTCAGTGCGGAAAGCATCCTCGCCGGCGTCCACCACGTCCTGCAGGTGGGCCGAGCGCTCCTCGTCGACGAAGATGGGGTGGGTGAGAATCTCACCGCGCTCCAGTGGTTCCTCCAACATCAGGTGCCCGCCGAGAGTCTCTGATTTCGTTCCCTCGATCAGGATCTGCACCCGGTCTATACCCTCGAGGTCAGTCAGGGTGTAGATCAGCGACTGCACCGCCATGATCTCCCCGGCGGAACCGTACACTCCCCTGACCTCCTCGGACAGGTTCACGTAGACAATCCCGTCCACTATCTCCACCGACAGCATCCTCGCGTCCGCTGGCAAGGTCGGGTTAAGATGCGGGTCCGCAGGTCCGGACAGCAGCTCGCGCACTGCCACGCCCGCCAGCAGCTCATCGCCCACCTGCACCACCCGGCGGCTCTCCGGCATGACGTGCTGTGCCTGCCAGTCGGCAAAATACAGCACTATCTCCACGTCGTCCGAGGGGGGCTCGGGAGTGACCTCGGGAGAATCTCCCGGCTCCCTTGCCTCCAGCAGCCCGCATCCCGCCGCCGCGACCAGTCCCAACAGGGCGGCGATGAGCGCTATCCAATTGATCCAGCCAGTCATCTTGCTCACAACCAGTCACCCCTTCCGCAGAATAATCACCCCGTACAGCACAAGTATAAACGGCAGAAGCTACGCATTCTCGCCGAGAGTGTGAAGAGAGTGTTACACCCAGACGCCCGGTCTGTCCCTCAGCTGGTGTCTTCCAGCAGGGCCTCGGTGCTTCTGGCCAGGGCGGCGTTGAGCGTCGAGACCTCCCGGAATCCGGTCAGGGGCTCGCCAAATCGCAGCCGAACCCGTCCCCTGCGCGGCAGGTATCGGCCCACCGGCAGCACCCGGTCCGAGCCGAATATGGCTGCAGGGATCAGTGGAGCCCCGGTCCGGGTAGCCACGAAGGCCGCGCCCCGGTGCGGCATCACCCTCTCGCCGGGAGAGCGCACCCCTCCCTGGGGAAACATGACCACGGCCCGTCCCGCCTCCAGGACGCGGCAGGTGGTACGCACCGCCCTCATCGACTGCCGCACTCCCTGGACCGGCATCACCTCTCCCTGGCGGAGGATCCAACCGAGAAGGGGAATGTCAAACAGGTAGCTGGCAGCCCAGAACACCAGCTCCCGGTCAAGGCAAGATATCAACAGAAGGGGGTCTATCACGCTGAGATGGTTGGGACAGATGATGACCGGACCCGAGGGGGGAATCCTGTGCGAGCCTTCAACCTCCAGCTGCGCAAAGAACCTCACCGCGGCACTACTCAGACGCAACAGCACGCGACCCCAGCCCGTCATCATCCCATCACCCATTTCCGTTCCGATTATATGGCCCGGATCCTCGCCACGCAAATGCCCGGTCGAAGTGGTGGTAAGTGGACGCAGGTGTTGGTAATATAATACTCAGGCACCAACGAGGGAGGTATGTAGAGGACATGCGAGCGAAACCGACATCAAGGGGCAGCAAGGGACGCCACCTTCCCCAAAGCGCCAATCTTATCCTTATTCGGTTGTCACATCGCCTTCTGCACGACTGCAGGGTGATGAGGAAGGACGGCTTCGATCGCCGATGGCTGGACCTCTTTCTGGGGCGTCTGGACCGGTTGTGGCTCGGGGCTAGGAGAATCCTGAA
>JAWOBW010000207.1:0-16334 GCA_046484105.1 Bacillota bacterium | reverse complement strand
GCGGAGCCCTGTAAGGAGATCGACGCCGACAAGTCCAAGGTATACGAGTACACCACCAAGTCGAATCTCGTGGCGGAGGTCTCCGACGGCACCGCGGTCCTGGGTCTGGGCGACATCGGCCCCGAGGCCGCCATGCCGGTCATGGAGGGAAAGTGCGTGCTGTTCAAGTCTTTCGCCGGGGTTGATGCCTTCCCCATCTGCGTCGACACCACGGAGATCGACGAGGTGGTCCAGTTGGTCAAGTGGCTCGAGCCCACCTTCGGCGGGGTGAACCTGGAGGACATCTCGGCCCCGCGTTGCTTTGAAATCGAGGCGCGCCTCAAGGCCGAGACCAATATCCCGGTGTTCCACGATGACCAGCACGGCACCGCGGTGGTGGTGGGCGCCGGGTTGCTGAATGCCCTGAAGGTCGTGGGCAAGGAGGTCGGCGACGTGACCGTGGCGGTGTGCGGAGCCGGTTCAGCGGGAACCGCCGTAGCCAAGTTCCTTCTCAGCCTGGAGGTCGAGGATGTCATCATGGTCGACAAGTTCGGGATTCTCCATCCCGACGTCGAGGAGATGAACCCGGCCCAGCGCGATATGGCCCTCAAGACCAACAAGTCGGGGCGGAAGGGTCCCCTGGCCGAGGCGCTCAGGGGTGCCGACGCCTTCGTCGGCGTCTCCGCTCCGGGGCTGGTCAGCACCGAGATGGTTGAAACCATGGCCGACGACGCCATCATATTCGCCATGGCCAACCCGGTCCCGGAGATCTACCCGGACGAGGCTCTCGCGGGCGGCGCCAGGGTGATCGGAACCGGCCGGTCGGATTATCCCAACCAGGTCAACAACGTGCTCGCCTTCCCGGGCATACTGCGGGGAGCGCTGGATGTGCGCGCCCGGGACATCAACGAGGAGATGAAGGTGGCGGCAGCGTACGCCCTGGCCGGGATCATTCTGGAGTCCGAACTCAGCGAGACCAACGTGATTCCCGCCGCCTTTGACCGCAGGGTGGCCCCGGCTGTGGCCGCCGCAGTGGCGAGGGCAGCCATCGAATCGGGAGTTGCCCAGGCCGAGATGGATCCCGCCGAGGTCGCCGCCAGGACAGAGGCGTTTGTTGAGAAGGCCAACCGTTTCTTCGATTAATCCTCCCAGGAGGAGGAGAGTGCTTTGAAACTGTCAAGAGAGAAGCTGCGAGGCGAACTGATTCAGAAGGTCGAGGAAATCAGCGGTGAGAATATCTCCACTTGCTATCAGTGCGGCAAGTGTTCCGCCGGGTGTCCGCTGGAGGCTGA
Source organism: Bacillota bacterium (assembly GCA_046484105.1). Taxonomy (GTDB): domain Bacteria; phylum Bacillota; class Sulfobacillia; order SLMV01; family SLMV01; genus PWUC01. The sequence continues at coordinate 15,063 of JAWOBW010000207.1, read as the reverse complement.
GATGGGGATTCTTCCTCACCAGGTGATCCGGCTTCTGCAGCTGGGTTGCGAGGAGGAGGCGCTGAACTTCGAGGCCATATGGCTCTGCGCGGCGTGCCACACCTGCGAGTCCAGGTGCCCCAAGGGATTTGACCTGTCCCGGGTCATGGAGGCCCTGAGGGTGATCCGTCTCAGAAGCGGTTATGCGCCCCTCCGGCCCGAGGAAGTGCCGGCAGAGGTCCTGACGGGAGCTCCCCAGCAGGCCATCGTCGGCTGTTACCGCAAGTACACCGGCTAGGCTGTGTGCCCGTCTGGAAAGGTGTGAGACTATGATCTACAGTTACTTCCCGGGATGCACGCTGCACCAGCAGGCGCGGGATTTCGACCAGACTGCGCGAGAGAGTGCGCGCAGGTTGGGAATCAGCCTGGAGGAGCTCAAGAGCTGGCAGTGCTGCGGTGCGGTCTTTCCCCTCGCCACCGACGCCCTGATCAACCTCGCCTCACCCTTTCGCGCCCTGGCCTCGTCTCACGAGGCCGGGGCAGATATGGTGACGCTGTGCTCTGGCTGCCTGAACGTGCTCAGGCGGACCAACAGGTTGATCGCGGCGGACCGGGAGACGCGGATGAAGCTGGAGGACTTCGTGGAGAAGGAGTATTCCGGACAGAGGAGGGTGTATCATCTGCTGGAGGTGATGGAGAGGGACCTGACGGAGGAGGACATCCGATCGGCCGCGGTGCGGTCCCTGGAGGGACTGAGGGTCGCCCCGTATTACGGCTGCCTCCTGCTGAGGCCGCCGGACGAGATGGAGTTCGACGACCCGGAGAATCCGCAGATCATGGAGACCCTCTTCAGAGCGCTGGGCGCCGAACCGGTCGACTACCCCTTCAGGACCGAGTGCTGCGGTGCCTACCTGTCCGTCGGCGTGCAGGACAGAACAACTCGAGCCAGCGCGGCCGTGGTCCGGTCGGCCGCGAAGGCCGGCGCGGATCTGATCGTGACCAGCTGCCCGACCTGCCTCTACAACCTGGAGCTAGCGAACCGGGCCCTGCAGGAATCAGACCCCGGATTTGAATCGCTCCCGACGGTGTACTTCAGCCAGGTGTTGGCCCTCGCCCTGGGAGTCGACGATGAGACCTGTGGTCTGGGTGACGGCGCCTGGCGACAAAAACTATGCGCATCCGAGGTGAACTGACTTGCGGAGGATCGGGGTTTTCGTATGCAGGTGTGGGTTGAACATCGCCGGTACTGTAGATGTCGAAAGCGTGGCGGAGCGGATGACCCGGGTTCCGGGGGTGGTGCACAGTGAGGCCTACACCTACATGTGCTCCGACCCGGGGCAGAACCTGATCCGGAAGGCTATAGAGAAAAAGGCCCTCGACGGCGTGGTGGTGGGGGCCTGTTCCCCGGCGATGCACGAACCGACCTTCCGGAAGGCGGCCGAGTCGGCCGGACTGAATCCGTACATGGTGCAGATGGCCAACATTCGCGAGCACTGCAGCTGGGTCCACGATCAGGGAGACGTGGCCACGGCTAAGGCAGAGCAGCTGGTGAGGGCGGCAGTCGAGAAGGTGCGCAGGGACCATCCGCACCACCCAGGCGAGATTCCCGTGGAGAAGAAGGCCCTGGTGATCGGGGGCGGGATTGCCGGAATGCAGGCCGCCCTGGACATCGCCGAGGCCGGTCACCCGGTGATCCTGGTGGAGAAGGGGGCCAGCATCGGCGGCCGGATGGCGCAGCTGTCCGAAACCTTTCCCACCCTGGACTGCGCCTCCTGCATCCTCACGCCCAGAATGGCGGAGGTGGCCAGGCACCCGCTGATCGAGCTCAGGACGCACAGCGAGGTGACCGCCGTGTCGGGGTTCGTGGGCAACTTCACCGTCGAGATCACGAGGAAGCCGACATACGTCGACTGGGAGAAGTGCATCGGCTGCATGGATTGCCAGGAACGCTGTCCCAGCTCGGTGCCCAGCGTCTTCGAACGGTGGATGGGCGAGAGAAAGGCCATAGGAGCGGACTTCCCCCAGGCAGTACCCAACCGCCCGACGATCATCCGCGAGCACTGCCTCCACTTTCAGAAAGACCGGTGCGGTCTGTGTGAGAGGATATGCCCGGTGGGCGCCATTGACTTCGAGCAGGAGGAGACAATCACCGAGGAGCAAGTGGGGGCCATCGTCGTCGCCACCGGCTACGACATACTCCGCACCCAGTCCTTCCCCGAGTACGGATACGGCAGGTATCCGGATGTGATCGACAGCATGGCCTTCGAGAGGCTGAACTCCTCGTCTGGCCCCACGGGAGGCGTCATCCGACGTCCCTCCGATGGCGAGATTCCCCGGGAGGTAGTCTTCATCCAGTGCGTCGGCTCCAGGGATCCCGACCGGGCCCGGGCCTACTGCTCCAAGATCTGCTGCATGTACACGGCCAAGCACGCCATGCTGTACCATCACAAGGTGCCCGACGGCCAGGCGTACATCTTCTACATGGACATTCGCGCCGGCGGCAAGGGATATGAGGAGTTCGTGCAGCGGACGGTGGAGGAGGAGAGGGCGCTGTACCTGAGGGGCCGGGTGTCGCGGGTGTACGAGGAGGACGGCAAGCTGGTGGTCCGCGGCGTTGACACCCTTTCGGGAGACAACGTGGAGATCACCGCCGACCTGGTGGTGCTGGCCACCGCAGTGGTGCCGCAGGAGGACTCGGCGGGGCTGGCGCAGATTCTGAAGGTGCCGGCGGACGGGGACGGTTTCTTCAGCGAGGCTCACCCCAAGCTCAGGCCGGTGGAGACGGTGTCACAGGGGATATACCTGGCCGGTGCGGTGGCCGGGCCGCGTGACATTCCGGACTCGGTGGCCTCGGCCTCGGCGACGGCGGCCAAGGTGGTCGCCCTGTTCTCATCCGATTCACTGCAAACCGATCCCCTCATAGCGGAGGTCGACCAGGACCGCTGCTCAGGCTGCCTGTGGTGTGTGTCGGTGTGTCCCTTCGACGCCATCGAGGAGGAGTTGATCGAGGACAGAAGCGCTGGGCGGGAGACGGTCCGCCGGGTGGTCCGGGTCAACACCGGGCTGTGCCAGGGCTGCGGGGCCTGCGCTGTGGCCTGCCGCGACGGGGCTATGAATGTGAAGGGCTTTACGAATCAGCAGATACTGGCGGAGGTGGAGGCCCTATGTCTGAACAGTGGCAGCCCAGAATAGTTGCATTTGCCTGCCGTTGGTGCACCTACGCGGGTGCCGACCTGGCGGGCACCAGTCGCAAGAAGTATCCCCCTTCCGTACGGGTCATCCGGGTTCCCTGTTCGGGCAGGGTCAACCCGTCCTTCGTGATACGGGCCTTCCAGAGAGGGGCCGACGGGGTGCTGGTCTCCGGATGTCATCCCGGGGACTGCCACTACATCGAGGGCAACCTGTACACCCGGCGGCGCTACTCCCTGGCGAAGAGATTCCTCGAATACCTGGGCATCGAGCCCGGGCGATTCAGGGTGGAGTGGATCTCCGCGGCGGAGGGAGACCGTTTCGCCGAGCTGGTCACCGAGATGACCGAGGACATACGCCAGCTCGGGCCCAACTGGAAAATGAGGGAACAGGCATGAGTCTCAAGAGCTACGAAAATGCGCTGAGAGATGAAGTCAGAGACCTCCTGCAGGAGGAAAAGATCCGCACCTTCGTCGGCTACGAGGCCGGATACCGACCTGAAAGCCCCGTGCCCGTCATCATCCGCGAGGCCGGGCGGGCAGAGGAGCTGGTCCTGGACGAGTTCTGCGGCGCCGGGCTCACCCGCTACGTGCTGGATGAATCAACCCGTGCCGGGGTCGGCTCCGACATGCCGCCCATCGGTGTACTGGCCAGGGGCTGCGACGGCCTCGGGCTGGCGCGGCTGATCCGGGACAACCGCGTGGCCGAGGACGATCTGTACGTGATCGGGGTCCGCTGCCGGGGCGTGGTTGATCCCGACAGGGCCCGCTCTGTGGCGGGCGCGGCCGTACTTGCAGCTGAGATTGCCGAGGGAGAGGTGGTCCTCACCACCGCCCGAGGGGAGGTTCGCTGCGCCCCACAGGACTGTCTCATGGACAAGTGCCTCACCTGTGAGGATCCGGTCCCCGAGGGGGCGCAGGTGCTGTTGGGCGACGAGGGGGCACCCGGTGCCGTCGGGCGCAGGGACTTCGCGGGCGTCGCCGAGATTGAGGCGCTGTCCCCCGACGAGCGCTACCGGTTTTGGGCGAGACAGTTCGAGCGCTGTCTGCGCTGTTTCGCCTGCCGCAATGCGTGTCCCGCCTGCAGCTGCGTAACCTGCTCGCTGGAAGATTCGGATCCCGAATGGCTTAACCGGAGCACCGAGCTGTCTGAGCAGTTCATGTTCCACTTCACCAGGGCCTTTCACGTGGCCGGGCGCTGCGTCGGCTGCGGGGAGTGTGAGAGGGTCTGCCCGGCCGACATTCCGCTGATGCTTCTGAACGAGAAGTTCATGAAGGACATCGGCGAGCTGTTCGGCGTGACTGATCCTCACATACCCTCGGCCGTTGAACCCCTGGGGAAATTCGATCCGGAGGATCCTGAGGGCTGGCGTGGGGAGGATGAGAGACCATGAAGCTGAGGATGGACGACGTTGCCGGGGCTGTCGAGATCCTCGCGCAGCGAGCCGAGGTATATGCTCCCATAGACGAGGACGGTCAGGTGCTGCTGAAGAGGTGGCAGGGAGAGGAACTGGCCACCAGCTACGTAAACACCGACAACTCCCTCAAGACCATCCTGTATCCGCAGACCCAGGAGATCGCCCGCTTCGAGGGTGGATACGAGGACATGTCAGTCTCAAAGCCGCCTCCGCCGGGCGAGATGGTCATCTTCGGCGGCAGACCCTGTGACGCCCTGGCCCTGGCGAGAACGGCCCGCGTGTTGACGGAGGGCGAGTTCTGCGACGAGGACTTCCGCCGCCGCAGGGAGAGGACGACAGTCATCACTGTGGCCTGCGAGGAGGCCGGGCCCAACTGCTTTTGCACGGCCATGGTCGGGTCGCCCGCGGGGACGCGGGGATCGGACGTGGTGTGCTACCCCCTCGAGGGCTATTTCTACCTGGACCCCGTGACCGAACGCGGCGCGGAGGTGATCTCGCTGCTGCGCGATCAACTGGAGGATGCCCCGGAGGATGAGGTCGAGAGGGCGAGGGAGCGGTGCGGTGCGATTCCAGTCCCCGCCGCCGACGGGCTGTCGGTGGGCGGGCTGGGCGAGGACTTGTTCGATCACCCGTACTGGTCCAATGTCTCCGGGCGGTGCCTCAGCTGCGGGATCTGCGGCTATGTTTGCCCCAGCTGCTACTGCTTCGCCATCTTCGACTCGACCCGCGGGACGAGCGGCAGGAGGATGCGCGGATGGGATTCGTGCCAGTTTGAGAACTACCTTCTGATGGCTGCGGATCACAACCCGCGGCCGACCAGCCTGGAGCGGGTGCGACAGCGGTTCATGCACAAGCTGGTCTACTTCCCGGAGGAATACGGAGAGATGCAGTGCGTCGGCTGTGGCCGCTGCGTCGAAAGATGCCCGGTCGGCCTGCACATGCTGGCGGTAATAACTGACCTGGAAGAGGTGGTCTGATGCATACCAATCCCCTCGTGCCCCAGGTTGCGACGATAGAAAACATCATCGCCGAGACCGATTCGGGGGACGTGAAGACGTTCACCGTCACCGTGGACGAAGGAGAGGTGTTCTCGTACCGGCCGGGCCAGTGTGCCATGTTGTCCGTCTTCGGCGCCGGTGAGTCCATGATCTCAATCTGCTCAAACTACCGTCCCGCCGGCCCGCTGGAGTTCGGCGTGAAGCGGGTTGGCCGGGTCACCTCCGCCCTTCACGAGGCGGAACCCGGGCACAAGATCGGGGTGCGGGGCCCGTACGGCAACGGATTCCCGACCGAGGAGTGGAAGGGGAGGAACCTGCTATTCATCGGGGGAGGGATCGGGTTGGCCCCCCTCCGGGCCCTGATCAACCACTGCCTGGATGCAAGGGAGGACTTCGAGGCCATCGACATCCTCTACGGGGCCCGCTCTCCCGGCGACCTGTGCTTCAGAAGAGAGCTGAGAGATCACTGGCCCAAGATTCCCGGAGTCAACGTGCACCTGACGGTGGACCAGGCGGAGGAAGACTGGGATGGAGCAGTGGCGCTCGTGCCCCACCGGCTGGAGGAGATTGCACCCTCGCCCGAGGATGCCGTGGCGGTCACTTGCGGTCCCCCGATCATGATCAAGTTCACCATCGAGGCGCTGAAGAGACTGGGCTTTGCCGACGCCCAGATCGTGACGACCCTGGAGATGAAGATGCAGTGCGGCGTAGGCATCTGCGGGCGCTGCAATATCGGCGGCAAGTATGTATGTGTGGATGGACCTGTCTTCACCTACGAACAACTGCGGGACTTGCCCCAGGAGTATTGAGGAGGGGGGAGGAGAGTGGCTCAATCAGAAGCGGCTGTACAAGATGAAGCTCCGGAGATGGTCTCCATATACATCATGGGGAAGCGCTACGAGGTTCCGACCGGCCTGACCATCATGAAGGCCATGGAGTACGCCGGCTACCGGCTGGTGCGCGGTGCCGGCTGTCGCGGCGGGTTTTGCGGGGCCTGCGGGACGGTCTACCGCACACAGGGTGACTATCGCCTCAAGGTGGGACTGGCCTGCCAGACGGTGGCCGAGGACGGAATGTACCTGACGACAATTCCCTTCTACCCGGCCAACCGGGCCAGCTACCAGCTGGAGGAGCTGGAACCGAACTTGGGCACGCTGACGCGCCTGTATCCGGAACTGTCCCGGTGTGTGGGGTGCAATTCCTGCACCAAGGCGTGCCCCCAGGATCTCGATGTCATGGACATCATGGCCCGGGCAATGCGCGGGGACATCGCCGGGGTTGCGGACGAATCCTTCGACTGCATCATGTGTGGGCTGTGCGCATCCCGGTGTCCGTCGGAACAGGTTCCTCACAACGTGGCCATCCTGGCAAGACGCCTTTACGGGAAATACATTGCGCCTCCCACCAAACACCTGGAGGACCGCATTGAGGAGATTGAGGAGGGCAAATTCGACGACGAGCTGGAGCGGATAATGAACATGGAGCTGGAAGAACTGCAGGAGCTGTACAATGCCCGCGACATTGAGAAATAGGGAGGGTGACCGCAGTGTACACTGACGAGATGCGCGAGTCGATCCGGAAGGTGGAGAAAACGCGCGCCCAAAGGCTCGAGGAGATACATCCCTCTCTGGCCCCGGATGAAAAGGAGACCCTCCTCCGCGGATTCCACCCTGACTACAGGGAAGACACGCAGCGTCCGGTGAAGGTCGGTCCCAATGCCGGAGACCGGATGCCGCATGAACTGGTGAACTGCCTCGAGGGCAAGAGCCGGATTGCCCCCGATGCCCTCTCGCTGGATCGGCCTGACTACGACGTTGATGTTCTGATCATCGGCGGCGGCGGGGCGGGAGTAGCTGCGGCCCTGGTTGCTCACGAGATGAAGGCCGACATTCTGATGGTGACCAAGCTGCGCCTCGGCGACTCCAACACCATGATGGCGCAGGGGGGGATACAGGCGGCGACCAAGGAGAATGACTCTCCCGTCATTCACTACCTGGACGTGCTGGGCGGAGGCGGCTTCACCAACGGTCCCGAGCTGGTGCGCGCCCTGACCCACGACGCGCCCCTAATAATCAACTGGCTTGAGGAACTTGGCTGCATGTTCAACAAGGGACCGGACGGCACCATGGAGACGATCCACGGCGGCGGGACCTCGCGCAAGCGTATGCACTGCGCCCGCGACTACACCGGCGCGGAGATCATGCGGACCCTCCGGGACGAGATCAGGAGCCATTCGGTGCCGGTCGTAGAGTTTTGCTCCGCGGTCGAGCTGCTTCTCGACGACGAGGGCCGCTGTGCCGGGGCCGTGGTGGAGAACCTGGAAACGGGGCAGGTGCAGATTGCCAGGGCGAAGACCACGATTCTCGCCACCGGGGGATTTGGACGCCTGCATGTTTCCGAGTTTCCCACCAGCAACCACTACGGAGCCACGGCGGACGGCCTGGTGATGGCGTATCGCGCCGGCTGCAAGCTGGTCTTCCTCTCTTCCACCCAGTTCCACCCGACCGGGGTCGCCTACCCGGAGCAGATGGTGGGACAGCTGGTCACCGAGAAGGTGCGGGGGATAGGGGCGCAGCTGGTGAATGGCGACGGGGAACAGTTCGTCTACTCGCTGGAAACCCGGGACGCGGTGTCCTCGGCGATCATAAGGGAGTGCCTCAGCCGGGAGAAGGGCTACGTCACCGTGACCGGGCAACCGGGGGTGTGGCTGGACTCACCCATGATCGAGTTGATCCACGGACCGGGCGCGGTCAGGGCGCAGCTCCCGGCCATGTTCCGCCAGTACCAGCGCTTTGACATCGACATGAGTGAGGATCCGATCCTGGTCTATCCCACGCTGCACTATCAAAACGGTGGGATTGAGATCGACGAGAGCGGCCAGAGCCGGCAGATTCCGAACCTGTTCATCGCGGGCGAGGCCGCCGGGGGGATCCACGGAAAGAACCGCCTGATGGGCAACAGCCTGCTGGACATCCTGGTCTTCGGACGCAGGGCCGGCCGCGCGGCGGCCGAGCTGGTGGGAAAGGTGCGGGGTGGTCGGTTGAGTCTCGATCACGTCCGCAGTTTCAACGAGGAACTCGCGGAGGCGGGCCTGGGAGAGGCGAGTTCGCCCATACTCCTTCCCGACTACGTGACCCGTTAGAGCGCGCGGCGCGCACATCAGGTGCACATGGTGCGGCGCGCAGATGTGGGCCCGGAGCCCCTCCGGGCCCACACTCTTGTCCTTGCCCGGCAATGACACATCCCGGTGACGCAATCCCACCGTCCCCTTCCCCGACACTGAGGAAAACCCGGGCCAGCTGGTCTTCAGTTCGAACGCACCCGGTGTCTACAGATTCATCGCCCCGCGCGGGTGGAATGGGGTCATACAGGGTATGAATAGGTGATGAGGGCCGATCCCGCCCGACCGGGCCCGGGCTCTTTCCGGGCAAAGGTTTCGGTTCCTTCACGGGGCAGCGAAAAGAGGAAACCTGGCCCGAGAAGAAGGACTCAAAACATGTATCGCGAATAGGATAAAGTAGTGAACTCGTCACGCTGCCCGCTGGTGCTCTTCAGTTGAGGGGTAGTGGGGGCTGCAGGCCCCGTCTTGTGATCACCCGCCTGCATGAGTTTATGTGTGATTCCCGCGGGCCATGTTCGAACCGGGGGTGCGGCCGGTGGTTGCATGGATTGGGCAGTCAGACCCCCGGGGGGCCGGGATCGGCTCCGGGTGGAGGCGGGTGGTGTGACAATCAACAGTGCGACCGCCCCAGTGGAAATGACGGCGGGCGGACCTGGCCGAGTCGGTCAGGCATGGAGGTGATCGAAATTCAGTACCTCGCCATCGTCGCAATCATATTCCTCTGCGTTCGCGCCCTGTTTGCTCGCGGACATTCGCGCTCGCCGAGGAGGACGGCTGAACGTCCATCGGAAAACCCGACTCTGGACAATCCCGGCGGTGATCAAAGCTGCGGAGTCGATAGAGCGTGACTGAACGGTGCGGTGGTTCCCGAAAGGAGCCGTGTGCGGCAGCTGTGACCGACAATCCCATCACCGAGGATGACGGAAAGGGGTCTGAGGCGTGGCGCAAGTCTGGCACTCGGGCCCGGTGGCGGAGCTGTACGTCTTGGTCGACTGAGAAACAAGTCGCATGTGGCCAATGGGGGGATGGCCTCTCTTCATCCCCCCGCGCTTCCCGATTGTCCCCCCGATGCAGCCCAGCCACACCACCTTCCAGGTGACATCCCAGAATTCAGAGGCCTGCGCCCCCGTGGGTCGGCTCTCCCCGGCGAGCGGGTGGCCGCATTCAGTCAACCGGGGCGCCGTCACCTCGAGAGGTGAGGAGGCAGGCCGCTTCACAGCCCTCCGGGACTTCTCACTTGACTACATGACAGGGGCGTCATATACTGTGTATGCTCCCATATGACACAGGTGTCACATGGCGGCAGCAGTTGGAGGGGTGATCACTCATGCCGACGCAGACCTTTTCCAATCTGCCCGAGGAAAAACGAAGGAGAATCGTGGAGGCGGCGACCGCGGAATTCGCCGCAAATCCCCTGGCAAAAGCCAGTATCGCGGCCATTGTGGAGGCTGCCGACATACCGCGGGGGAGTTTTTACCAGTACTTTGACGGGATAGAGGACGCGTACAAGTACACCATCCAACTTATCGCGGAGAGGAAGATGGAGTACATGCGCGGGGTCACAGAGGATTGCGAGGAGATGGGTTTCTTCCAGTTGATGAGGAAACTCTACTGTGCGGGGCTTGGGTTTGCCGCCGACCAGCCCGAGCTGGCCCTGATTGCAAGCCGGTTTTTCCAGGAGGACGAGGAGCTGAAGCACCAGATCTACGGCGAGCTCGGGGGCAGGTCGACGGCCTTCTTCCGCGATCTCCTGATCCGGGGGCTGAATAGGGGCGAGATAGACCCGGGGATGGATCTTGAGGTGGCGTCATTCATGCTCCTGGCGCTGAACACCGCCATAATTGATCACTTCCTGGAGCAGCGGAAGGTGGGGGACCTATTTGACGACATGGATGACTTGATGGACATGGCCGATCAGATGCTGCATATCCTCCAACACGGTATGGGAGCCGAGCGAACAGATGTGCACGACCGGGAAGAGACCTACGGGTAGAGAGGAGCAATCATGTTCGAGGTCAGGGATCTGAGGTTCGCGTATCCGGGCAATGCAGCGGACACCCTGCGGGGACTGAATTTCGAGGTACAGACTGGCGAGATATTCGGGCTGCTGGGACCGAGTGGCGTGGGAAAGAGCACCACGCAGAAGATCATGGTGAAGCTACTGGGCAACTACCGCGGCGAGGTGACCTACGAGGGCCGAGACCTGAAGTCATACGGCCGCGAGTTCTACCAGGAGATCGGAGTGGGCTTTGAGATGCCAGTGCACTTCTCCAAGCTCACTGCCAGTGAGAACATCGAGTTCTTCAAGAAGCTGTACCGGACCAGCGCGGACACCGACGCACTGATGAAGAGAGTGGGTCTGTACGAGGACCGGGACCGGAAGGTGAGCGAGTACTCCAAGGGCATGAAGATCCGGCTCAACTTCGTGCGGGCCATGTTGAACCGGCCCAGGATGCTGTTTCTCGACGAACCGACCATGGGTCTGGACCCGAAGAACTCCCGCATCATCAAGGACATCATCCGGGAGTTCCGCGAAGACGGGGCAACGGTTCTTCTGACCACCCACCTGATGAACGACGTGGATGAGCTATGCGACCGCGTGGCCTTCATGGTCGACGGCCGCATAGCGGAGATAGACAGCCCGAAGAGCCTCAAGGTCAGGCACGGCCAGAGGACCGTGGAGGTCGAGTACCGGGGCGAGGGCGGGGTTGAGACTACTACCTTCGAGATGGATACCCTGGGGAGCGATCAGCGTTTCCTCGACATCATACGCAACCGGGAACTGGTCACCATTCACAGCAAGGAGACCAACCTCGATGACATATTCATCGAGGTAACAGGGGTGGAGCATCATGAGTAGCTTCGCCGTCCTGTTCGCGGGTGAGCTGCAGCGCATGGTCCGATACAGCATAATAGGTGCCAGCCTCCTGGTCGCGGTCCTGTGGATCGCGGTCTTGCACTTCAGCGAGGTTCAGGACGTGGGGATCATCCTTCCCCTGCTGTTGTTCGTCGATGCCGTATCCATGGCCATCCTGCTCATAGGGGTGACCATCTTCTTCGAGAAGCAGGAGGGAACGCTCAAGACTCTCCTGGTGTCTCCCGTCGACAAGTCAGAATACATCCTGGCCAAGACCTGTGCCAACATCTCCTCCAACATCATGACGCTGGTGATCCTGTACGGCTACGCGGTCCTGTTCCGCCAGATTCACCTGAGTTTCGTTGCACTGCTGGGAGCGGTGGTGCTCATCGCCTTCTTCCATTCCCTGATAGGCTTCTACCTCTCCTACTACGCCGCCGGCTTCACCGACCTGCTGATGGGGATGTTCAAGTACCTGCTCGTTCTGATGCTCCCGGTCCTCTTCGAGGGAATCGGGTTGATCACGAATGAGATACTGACGAAGCTCATGTATCTGCTGCCGACCAAGTCGGCCCATATCCTGCTGTATGCGTCCAGCGGGGAGATCGAGCTGTGGGAGATCGTCTTTTCCGCCGCGTACCTGATCGTCGCCTCCGCGGTCCTGCTCACCGTGGTATTGAGAAGATTCGACGAATTTGCCGCAAGGGAAAGTGGTGTCTGACATGTACGCCGAATTCGTGACCAGTGAGATCAAGAAGTGGGTGAGGGATCCGATGATGCGCTTCATGCTGTACTATCCCCTCGCCTTCGGTCTCGTGGGCCGCTTCGTGCTGCCGTGGACGGCCGAGACCGGCGGCTTCAGCATGGAGCAGTTCGGGGATGTGGCCCTGGTGGTGCTGGCACTCATGACGCCGCACGTGTTCGGGGCGCTCACCGGGTTTTCCATTCTCGATGACCGCGACGACCACATACTCACCTCCATCCACGTGACGCCGCTGAGCATACACCAGTTCCTGTCGTTCCGCCTGGTGCTGGTCACTGCCATGTGCTTCGCCGCCTCCGTCTTCGTGTTGTGGTTCTCCGACATCGGCGGGATAGCCCCCGCGGACATCCTGGCGGTGGCCCTGCTCGTGTCCCTGGCGGCGCCGATGACGGGGGTGCTGATCAACGCCCTGGCCGACAACAAGGTCCAGGGTTTTGCCGTCATGAAGGGGTTTGGCATCGTGGTAATCTTCCCCATCGCCGCGCTGTTCTTCCCCGACGTGCGCGAGCTGTGGTTCTCCTTCGCGCCCGGCTTTTGGCCGGCCAAGGCCATCAGCAGCCTGATACGGGGAGAGGCGGCGATGTATCTCAGCTACAGCCAGTACTACCTCATCGGTCTGGCCTATGTGGTGGCGCTCAATGTCGCCATGTATCGGCTGTTCATGCGGAAGGTGCACCTGTAGCGGGAGTGCACTCAGGAGGCCCGACTGCCGTGATGTGCGGTGGGAGGCGCGGCGGCGCCTCCCACATACAATGACCCCCAGGTGCACGGCCGGGGGTCATCTCTGCACCCGCGTTCACCATGCGGGGAAGATATCGACGTCGATGCCCCACGCGAGAGGGAGCCACAGGTAGGCAAACAGAGTGATCACCGCGATACCCAGCAAATTGAGCCAGACGCCGGCCTTCACCATGTCTGGGATGGTCACGTAACCGCTGCCGAAGATCACCGCGTTCGGTGGGGTGGCCACAGGCAGCATGAAGGCGTACGAGGCGGCGGTGGCGGCGGTTATCATCAGGGCGAAGGGGTGAATCAGCATTGCAGTCGCCATAGCGGCCATTATGGGCATCATCATGGATGTGGTGGCGGTGTTGGAGGTTATCTCCGTCAGGTAGATGACGAGTGTCACCACTGCCAGCATTATCAGGAACATGGGGGCACCCTCCAGCGCCGACAGGCGCATTCCGATCCAGCCGGCCAGCCCGGTTTCGGTGAAGCCAGCGGCTATGCACAGGCCCCCTCCGAACAGGAGGAGAATTCCCCACGGGATGTTGACCGCCGTCCTCCAATCATTGAGGAAGACTCCCTTTCTGATGTTCACCGGGATCAGGAAGGTGATCACTGCGCCAAGTATGGCGATTACCGAGTCGTGGATCATGGGGAATATGTGAACCAGGAGGAAGGAGCGAGTCATCCAGGCGAGAGCCACCCCGCCGAAGACGGCGGCAATGAGCTTCTCCTCCCGGGTGATTGCGCCGAGAGACCTGAGCTGGCTCTCAACCAGTTCCCGGCCGCCCGGGATCTCCTTCAGCTTGGTGGGGTATGCCTTGCGGGTCATGTACAGCCACGCCAGGACCAAAAAGACGGCTGACACCGGAAGACCATACATCAACCACTGGTCGAAACCGATGACGATGCCGAACATCTCCTCGGCCGCTCCGGCGAAGACGATGTTGGGCGGGGTGCCTATGAGGGTGGCAACCCCTCCTATGGAGGCGGCGTAGGCGATGGAGAGCATGAGGCAGGTGCCGAAGTTGAACTTGCCCTGTCTGACGTCTATGCCCTCAATCCCGTTTTTCTGCACCATCTGCGCCACCTGCATGATGACAGCGAGGCCGATGGGCATCATCATCATGGTCGTCGCGGTGTTGGAGATCCACATGGACAGAAATGCGGTGGCAACCATGAATCCCAGGATCAGCCGGTTCGGTCCCGTGCCGATGACCTTGATGATGCTGAGGGCCACGCGGAGGTGCAGGTTCCAGCGCTCCATACACACCGCGATCATGAATCCGCCCATGAACAGAAACACATTGGTATTGGCGTAGGGTGCGGTGGCCGCACCGGCACTCATCACGCCGGTGAGGGTGAAGAGCACCACCGGCAGAAGAGAGGTGGCCGGAATGGGAATGGCCTCCGTGATCCACCAGGTTGCGACCCAGGCAGTGCTGGCCAGCGCGCGCTGAGCCGGGATGCTCATCTCGGCCGGGGTGGGCATGAGCAGAAAGAGCAGAAACAGGGCCGGTCCCAGGAAGAGGCCGATCTTCTGGCGCATTCCGTAGTCCTCGCCGGCGTCGAGGCCGCCGCCCTTCTGTGGATCTCCCGACGGGATGATCTGGTCTGCCTCCACGTGGTCGGCCGTCGCCGATTCCGCGGCGTCTTCTCCCTCGGCCTTGAATGAAGACTCCGAGAAGGAGACGCGGGCGGAGTTGAAGTTCAGTCTGAGCATGTCCTTGGTCTGTGCATGTAGGTGCCATAGATAGCTCCAGAGGTTCGTAAGCCCCACATTCAGGGAGCTCATGGGGTAAGACTCCTCTCTCGACGTGTTGTAGAATTGACATTTATCAGCTCACAAACTCTATCCTAGTGCATGAGGCGGGAGAATACAAGGCGGCCCGCCCGGTTCTATCCGATCTCGACCAGCTGCTGGCGCATCCGAAGCCGCGCCCGGGGCAGCGGCAGCACGCGTCGGTGGACCCGGCCGCGCCGCCGCTGAACCGTGTTACCCGGGGATTACAT
>JAWOBW010000173.1:0-6277 GCA_046484105.1 Bacillota bacterium | reverse complement strand
GATCGAACGGCTGAACCTCGGGGTCCAGTTCATCCCACAGCAGCTTGGCCCCGAACCCGCGAGACCCGATGAACTGCCGGGCCATCCCCTCGGGCGTCTGTACGACCCGGTGGCTGCCGTCGGTCAGATCCACGTACAGTATTTGGCCTGCATAACCGTACAGCACCCTACTGCACCTCCTCAAAGTCTTTGAACTTCGTCTTCTCCGGATCATCAGCATCGTATATGGCATTGCGGGGGCAGTAATCCACGCATGCACCACAGTTGATGCACTTGAAGGGCGCCTCTCTGGATGGATGGGTGTAGATGACGCCGTTGGGACACGCCTCGACGCAGGCCATGCACTCGATGCACTCCTC
The DNA here is from genome assembly GCA_046484105.1 of Bacillota bacterium. GTDB lineage: Bacteria > Bacillota > Sulfobacillia > SLMV01 > SLMV01 > PWUC01. Next base: position 5,918 of record JAWOBW010000173.1, on the reverse strand, counting down.
TTCAATAATCTCGTAGTAACCGTCCTCGTGTAGCCTGATGGCGTCCACCGGACATACCTCGGCGCACACCCCACATTGGTCGCAGTAGGCGATCTTATACTTCCCCGGGTACGGGAATTCCCCACTGATACCCAACCGCGCCATCTTGGGGTTGTTCTCGCCGAAGTTCTCCAGTGCGCAGATCAGCTGACACAAGCGGCATCCTGAACACTTGTCCTCATTTACCGCCAGTCGCAAGACCCATCATCTCCTCTCCCTCATCTTGGGATGCTATCCAGAACCTGATGTCCACTCAGACGACGCTGGGCTCCTGAAGCAGATCTCCTCTCTCGAATCGTTCCAGATCCAGTGTGCCGATGTCCATCTCCATGTCCTCACCCGCCATCATCTGTGCCATGAGGCGAGCAGTCATGGGCCCGGTCATGAAACCGTGGCCGCTGAAACCCACCGCCATGTAGTAGCCCTCCAGACCGCTGACTCCACCCAGTATCGGCTGAGCATCCGGGGTCATGTTGTACGATCCCGCCCACTGCCGCACCATCCTCAGCTCGCCGAGAGTCGGAAGCGCGCTCAGGACTGTATTGGCAGCTGCCTCCAGGAAACTCCAGCTGGACTCGTAGTTGATCCCCCTGGGTTCGGGGTGATGTCCCAGGCCGACCAGGAAGCTGCCGTCCGGGGTCTGCTGGCAGATGACTCCGCGCTCAAAGGATATAACCATGGGACCCTGATACGGGGCCACCGGCTCCGTGACCAGGAATTGGTGCCGATCAGAATAGACCGGCAGCTCCACGCCCGCCATCGCCGCCACCTGGGCGGAAAACGGGCCAGCCGCATTGTACACTACGTCCGTGCAGATGTAACCGCGATCGGTCTGCACACCCACGATCCGGTCACCGGACACCTCTATCCCCGTTGCGCAGCTCCTTGTCCTGACGTCGACGCCCAGTCTCCTGGCCGCCCTGGCGTAAGCCATGGTGGTGTGAAAGGGATTTGCATACCCGTCTTCCTGGCAGAAGGTCGCTCCCACCAGGCCGTCGGTCTTGAGGTGCGGTACTATCTCCAGGGCCTCTTCAACACTCACCGTGCGGGACGGAGTGCCAATGCTGTTCTGCAGCTCGACATTCTTCTCAAACTGCCGCATCTGCGTGTCCGAGAAGGCCAGCAAGAGATAGCCTCCCTGCTTGAGGTCGATGCTGTAGGGATACTCAAGATCCTCCTCCAGCGTCTCCAGTATCTTGACGCTGCCCCGCGAGAGGCGGATGTTCATCTCCAGACCCCATTGCTGACGCACCCCGGCACCACATCTTCCCGTTGAACCGGCCGTCAGGTAATCCTTCTCCAGGAGAACCACGTCGGTCATGCCCAGCTTCGCCAGTTCGTAGGCCGTGGCACAGCCGATGATGCCTCCGCCGATGATTACTGCACCAGCGGTCTCAGCCATGGTTCTCAGTCCCCTCTCGCTCATCATACGCCGCTTTCAACTCTCGCAGTTTGATGGGCGTGGTGGGAGGACGATAGGTGGGAACCTCTACTTCCTCGACCGTCACTCCGCGAAAGGCGGCAATCTCACGCAGAATCAGATCCCGGCAGGTTCTGCCCTGACACGGCCCCATGGTGCAGCGAAGAATGCGCTTGATCTCCTCGAAGTCAGTGTGGCCATCTCTGAGGACTGCCCGGAGATCCGCCAGAGTGATGTCCTCGCAACGGCATATGATGACGTCCTCGTCTTTCATGGAACCTACTCCCCTCGCCTCACGGCCCGAACCTCAGAGGCCAGATCCAGTGGAACTGCGACCGAGATCACCGCCGTGTGATCGAAGGCGTCCGGGTTCTGCACGCGCACCACCCTGCCCTTGCCAACCTCTTCCCCGGCGCGGTTCAACAGGACGACCTCTTCGTCTTCCCCGGGAACCGGGATGAACTCGTGCGGAAGACGGACTACCGCCTCATCCTCCGAGTAGCTCTCGTCCACGACGAATATGGCCAGGCCGGGACAGGCCGCTATGCACAGACCGCAGCCGGTACAAACCTCGTGATCTATTGTTGGCCGATCATTGATGTCCTCAAATGGCGCAATGGCCCCTGTCGGGCAAGCATCGTGGCAAGGATCGCATGGAATCTCCTCGAAGCACTCAATCCAAGCCACTGGCCCCCGCGCCCGTCGCTCAGCGCTGGGCCTTATGGACTGCACCTCTTTTGCCTCGGGGGCTCCATCTTTCTTCAGCAACAATCATCACTTCCTTCCACCAATACCTGCTGCCGCGGACAAACGCACCCGAGTTTCTCCAGGCCTGACCGTATCTTTCCGCCGGTGGGTCCGGAACGAAGAGCGTCGAGTTCGCCGGCAATCTCCTCGTACCGCTCACGGTAGGTATCATCTTCAACGTATCCCAGCGAATGAGCGCACGAGAGACCGACGATGGTTCCCTCCATCATCGCCGCAGACGCCTCCTCGATGCCCCGGGCGTCCCCAGCCACGTAGATCCCGGATACCGAGGTAGACATCGTCTCATCACTGGTGGGGACATACCCGCCCAACTCGGGGACCCATCCCATGGTGCAACCGGCCTGCCACAGCAGGTCTGCCAGGGGGCTCAACCCCACGGCCAGGCATATGGCGTCACACTCCACTTCCGTCTCCGTGCCGGCAACCGGCTGCCAGTCAGCGTCCAACTGCACCAGTGTGGCGCCCTCCACATACTCATCTCCTATGGCCCCGGCCACTGTGTGACTGGTGAGTATGGGTACACCCAGCCGACGTACCTTCGAGGCGTGAACCGAGTATCCTCCTATCGAGGAAGCTGCCTCTATGATCGCTGCCACCTCCACGCCCGCCTGCATCAGCTGGTATGAGACGATGAGGCCGATGTTTCCGGAACCGATCATCAGAACTCTTTTGCCCGGTCGGACGCCGTGCACGTTCATGAGGGTCTGCACTGCACCTGCCCCGTAGACTCCCGGCAGGTCACAACCTGGAAAGGAGAGAGGACGTTCTGACGCCCCGGTGGCCACGACCAGGCGTTGGGGACGAACCTTGTGATAGACATCGTCTTTGTGATAGGAGAGCACTCCGTCGGAGTAATAGCCCAGAACATCGCTGTCAGGGGATATGACCACCCGGGCACAATCCTCGATGTCGCCGAGCAGGATATCAACTATGTCGATACCCCGGGTACCCGCATGTTGCCCCCGAGATCCGAAGAAGCGGTGCGTCTGTTTGATCAGCTGTCCTCCCACTCGAGCATTGCGATCCAGCAGCAGTACCTCTGCTCCATGCGAACCTACCTCTCGTGCCGCGCAGAGGCCGGCGGGTCCTCCCCCCACCACTACGACCTCATATTCCCGCACTCAGATCACCTCTTCCGCGCTGCAGTTCGACTCGCATTCCCTCTCGCAGAGGTTCAAGACAGGTGCGTACATTTGGACGCCCATCGACCCGCATGAGACAGGCAGAGCAGTTGCCGATGGCGCAGAAGAAGCCTCTCGGTCGCTTGAGTTTTTCCGTGTAGCTCAGGATTTTGACGCCGGCGGCCTGCAGTGCGGCCGCTATGGGTTCTCCCTCATGACCCCACATCTCCTCGCCCTCGAAGTAGAAGCTCACCTTTCGGCCGACGGCAAAGTCCAGGATTGGATGTTCCGTGATTCGCAGATCCTCCAAAGAATTCACCTCCGTGACTAGCTACTTCCAGTTCTTCAGCTGTTTCCGCGTCTGACTGCACCAGATTCAGACTACTCCGACGGGCATCTCGGGTCCTGCTGATCGGCAACCCTCCGTTCTTCAGTATGTAGAATCTCCTACGACACTCCGTCAGCCGGGCCAGCTAGTCTGATGAAGCAGATGCACTGTTCACTGTCCGGCGAGATCACTGAGAGCTACAACAAACCTTCAATACGCTACTAGTAGACGCCTCCTTGCCATTACAGCAAATATCACCTCAACTTGTCTATATGTCTGACAACGTTTTGTTGATCTTCGATTCCATTTGCTCAGAAATGGCAGCACGCCAGACTGACAGAAACCGGTGCCAGACCTGATCATGAGGGCCGGCAGCGCGCTCGAGGCCGCGGGCAATTCGCGACATCGATCATCATTCGGCCAGCTGCTACGTGGAGCTCTCGGATGCTCCGTCTCTCCCCTGCCCGAATGGACACTACAGCAAAAAGGGAATGGACTCTGTGCCTCGAATACTCATTTATAGAAATAGCGTTCAAGTTAGGGTGGTGACTGATAAATGCGCACACTGGTGGCTACCGCCACGGAGACAGCACCCGTCGACGAGAGTGAAATAGTGGCGGTACTGGGTGATGCTGGGCACCTCGATGTTGTACCGTGGACCGACTGGGAGCATGCAACGGATGAACTCCTAGAGCGGATGTGCAGAGCAGATGCTCTCCTGGTTCGCACGGGAACAATAGACGAGAAGCTCATTGGCCTCTGCAGCAACCTGAAGATCATAACCCTGCACGGTGCAGGTGTCGACCAGGTGGATGTGGCAGCCGCGGTTGACAATGGGATATGGGTCACAAACGTCCCCGGTGCCAACGCCCGGGCGGTGGCTGAGATGACGCTGGGTCTCGCGTTGGCGATGATCAGGGGAATAGTGTCTGCCCACATCGCCCTCAGCGGGGATGACTGGCACGGCGGGCGCTTCCTGGGCAGGCAGATCACCAGCTTGCGATGGGGAATTCTCGGAATGGGCCACATAGGCAGGATTGTGGGACACATGGCGAGCGCCATCGGGGCCGAGATCGCCTATTTCGATCCCTATCTTCCGCCCTCACTGAAAGATACCCTGCCGGAGGAAATGGTTGAGCTCGACAGCAAGGAATCCCTTCTACGTACATCTGACATAATCTCTGTCCACGTTCCCCTGAGCGATGCCACCTTCCATCTGGTGGACGCAGAGTCGGTTGAACTGATGAAGCCGGAAGCATGCCTGATAAACGTCTCCAGGGGAGGAGTCGTCGACGGAAGAGCCCTGGCTCAGGCTGCGCACGCTGGGCGACTTGGCGGTGTGGCACTAGATGTATTCGACACAGAACCGGTAGTTGAAGAGGAATTGAAGCAGCTCGTGGGACCCCGAGTGATTGTCACTCCTCATCTGGCCGGGTCCACCGAGGAATGCCTGAGAGAGATCGCCCGGCGGGGAACAAGTGACATCCTGCGAGTGTGGCGAGGTGAAACACCGGAGTACCTGGTCGCGGGACCGTAGCACCTGGGCACAACTGCGATTCGACATCGGCAAAATTTGGACTACACCAGTGCTGTGGCATGATCCGGCCGCAGAACACCGCGGCCAGTCTTTGGTCTCACTGCGGCAGGGCCTTGACCATATGCCAGGCTGCAACAAGGCCCCACTTCCGGCTCAGGGCACCTGGGTATGTCTGATTGAGACGTCGGCTCAGGCACTCCTCTCAGCCAGTGTCTGCTTCCACGATGCCGCCGCCCCCAACATCTGCCGCGCATGCTCTGCCGCGGCATCTCCTCCCGTCTCACCAAGCATCCTGGCAACCTCGCTCACCCGATCGTCACCGCTGACGGTGAATACCCGGCTGACGGTGCGCCCCTCTTTCGTTTCCTTGCGCAGGTGCATATGCACGTCGGCCATGGCCGCGATTTGCGGCAGGTGAGTGACACAGAGTATTTGGTGTGAACGGGCCAGGGCTGCCAGCTTCTTGGCCACGGCTGCCCCCGCCTCTCCCCCGATTCCAGCGTCAATCTCGTCGAAGATCAACACCGGCGTCTCGTCGGCATCTGCCAGAATGTTCTTCAATGCCAACATGATCCGCGCCAGCTCACCACCGGAGGCAGTCTGTCGCAGTGGTCGCAGGGGTTCACCGGGGTTTGGCGAGATCAGAAAATCAACCTGGTCGACTCCCCGGTCTGAACAGCGCACCCACTCGTCTCCCACCCGCAC
>JAWOBW010000073.1:0-4414 GCA_046484105.1 Bacillota bacterium | reverse complement strand
CAGGTTGTACATCGCCAGGACTCGCCGCAGTCTCTGGCGGAATATGAGCTGCTCGCGTGGACGGCCGAGCAGCTCATATTCCGCCAGAGACTGCGGCGAGTCCTGGCGGTGTTTGCCCTGGCGGCCCTGCTGGCCGTGTTCTTTCTGAACAGGTATGTCTATCACGGCTTTGGCCTTCACCCGCAGGTGTTCCGACAGGGGAATCAGGCGCTGGACTACGTGGCCATCACCTTTGATGACGGACCACACCCGCAGTGGACCGCCCAGATCCTGAATATTCTGAGGGACAGGGAAGTGCGGGCCACCTTCTTCGTGGTGGGCAGGCATGTGGATCGCTATCCCGAGGTGGCGAGGCGGATCCTGGAGGAGGGTCACGAGGTGGGGTCTCACACCTACCACCACCCCAATCTACTCAATGCCGGCGAGGCCACCGTGATGAGGGAGCTTGCGTTGACGGAGGCGGCCCTCGAGCGGGCGGCCGGCTTCACCCCCCGGTTGTTCCGACCGCCGAGGGGCCTGTATAATTCGACCGTCCTGGAGACGGTCCACGGTAGCGGTTACACTGTGGCCCTGTGGTCGGTGAGTTCGACCGACTGGGCGGGGACGAGCGCGACGAGAATGGTTCGCCTTCTGGGCAGCGGCGTCGGAGGGGGGGACATCGTGCTGTTTCACGACAGCGGTGACTTCTTCACCGCCGCGGGCGCCGACAGAAGCAACACCGTCGCGGCCCTCGGCAGGGTGATCGATGCTCTCGAGGACAGGGGCTTCAAGTTCGTCACGGTGACCGAGCTTATGGTCATGAGTCTTCTGGTGGAGGGAGAACCACCTTGAGAGCTTGTGAGGTGAGGCGGGCGACGGCGAATGATGTGGCGGAAGTGGCCCGGGTGTTCCGCGACTGCTTTCCCGACAGCATCGAGCGCCTGTTTCCGGGCTCCCCTCCCGCCTGGGTGGTGGAGAGCCTCATGGGCTTCGTCATCGAGGCCGAACCGGGGTGCTGCTCGGTGGCCCTCGACCGGAATGGCGAGATCGCCGGATACTGCATGGCGGTGGCCAGCATGCCGCGGATGTGGCTGCGGGCACCGTTGAGCGGGAGGATGTGGGCCCTGCTCGGTGCGGTGTTGACGGGGAAGATCCGAATTGGACTGCGCGGGATGGGCATGGTCTTGCGGGACAAGGCGGCGTTCATTGCCAGCTTCCGCTCCTTTCTGCGGAGAGGAACCGGCCAGATACTGTCCGTGGGGGTGTCTCCCGCGGCCCGGGGGCGGGGAGTGGGCGAAAGACTGGTCAGGTCGGGACTTTCCCATCTGCGCTCCAGCGGAGTCAGAGCGGTGAAGCTCGAGGTCCGCCCCGACAATGAGGCGGCGATGAGGCTCTACTGCAGGGTGGGATTCGTCCGCGTCGCGACCACCCGGGACACATGGGGGCCGTGGCTGGTCATGTCGATGGAGCTGGACGGGCAGTGAGTGAGCGGTTCTGAGGGGTGGTGTTACCCATGGCTGGGGATGAGAAGGGACGTGTGGTGGCCCGCAACCGCCGGGCCCGGCGGGACTATCATATAGAGGAGACCTACGAGGCGGGAATCGAGCTGACCGGCACCGAGGTCAAGGCGGTCAGAGACGGCAGTGTGAGCTTCCAGGACTCCTACGCCGCGGTGGATAATGGCGAGGTGATACTGCACAACGTTCACATCGCCCCCTACCGCCACGGCAATATTTACAACCACGAGCCCAAAAGGCCGAGAAAGCTGCTGCTGCACAGGAAGGAGATCGACCGCCTCTACGGCCGGACCCGGGAACAGGGATACACGCTGATTCCGCTGAAGATGTATTTCCGGCGGGGCTGGGCGAAGGTTGAGCTGGCAGTGGCCCGGGGCAGGCGGGAATACGACAAGCGGGAGAAGATGAAGAAGGAGGCGGCAGAGAGAAAGATGCGTCAGGCGCTGCGCCGGCGATGATTGTCTTGACAGAGGCTGCGTCGGATACTATAATTACAGTTCCGAACAGATAATGAGTTCATGGGGGTGAGCAGAGTCGACCCGGGCTCGAGGGGCACGGACTGCAGGTCGAGCTCGCCGCAGGCTCGTAAAAAGGCGGCAAACAAATCAAGTGCCAACGATAATCACGCTCTAGCCGCTGCATAAGTGGCTACGTCCACTCATCCTCGGTCCGTCGGGGTGAACTGGGCGACACAGAGATGGACTGGCACGTCAGGGCGTCTGCGACTGACGTGTGAGAAAAGTGCAGGCTGGCAGCGACGGGATTCTGTCCGTGGAAGCCCGGCGGTGCGAGAAGAAAAACGCGGACTACGCCTGTAGCGGTCGGTGTTTCAGAGTTCGGACACCCGGGGTGCGACTCCCCGGCACCTCCACCATACCTTTCTGCGGACCGAGCGGTCCGCTTTTTTTATTCTTGCCGGATCGAACATCTGTTTGTTATGATCTTCTCAGGGGGTGTCGTCTCTTGAAGAATCTGCAGCCCTGCGGCCGCCTCAACATGGACGATGTGAGAACGGACCTGGTCCACGTGGATATGGATGCCTTCTTCGCTGCCGTTGAGCAGAGAGATGATCCCACCCTGCGCGGAAGGCCGGTGGTGGTGGGGGGGTCTCCCGAATCGCGGGGCGTGGTGTCTACCTGTTCCTACGAGGCCCGCCGCTACGGGGTTCGTTCCGCCATGCCCTCCGCGCGGGCCCGCTCTCTCTGCCCCGAGGCGGTCTTCCGCCCGCCGGATTTTTCCCGCTACCGGGAGGCCAGCTTGCAGATACGGAGTATCATGACTGGCTACTCGGAGCTGATTGAACCGGCGGGCCTGGACGAGGCCTTCCTGCTGGTGCCCCCGTCAGGGGGAGACCCGGTGGAGGTGGCCCGTCGCCTCAAGGAAGAGGTAGGGCAGAAGACGGAGTTGACCTGCTCGGTTGGCCTGTCATACAACAAGCCCCTGGCCAAACTGGCATCTGAATGGGAAAAACCCGACGGATTCACGGTGATTGACCAAAAGCGGGCCCGGTCCATATTGCCCTCGGTGTCCCTCGACAAGCTCTGGGGCGTGGGGCCGCAGACAGTTAGGGAGCTCAGGCGTCACGGGATAGTCACCTGCGCAGACTTCAACCGGGCCGACCGAGCCCTGCTGCTGAGTGTACTCGGGCCGTCCAGGGCGTGGGACATGGCCCTGCTCTGTTCGGGGATGTCGGCCAGGGGGCTCTCACCCGGAGGCAGGGCCAAGTCCATCAGCCAGGAGAGGACACTGGAACATGATGTGGACGACCCCAGGGAGCTGGAGGATCACGTCCGCGGCATGGTGGCTGACGTGGGGGGACGGCTGAGAGAGAGGGGCCTGACCGCCAGCACCGTGACCCTGAAGGTGCGCTGCAGCGACTTTCGCACCCTCACTCGCTCGACCACCATGTCCTCTGCCACCGCGGACGAGGGCAGGCTCACCCGGGCGGCCCTGGACCTGCTCGCACGGCTCTTTCACGGCGGTTACCGCATCCGCCTGTTGGGGGTCTCCCTTTCCAATTTCGACTACCCGGATCTGCCCGAGCAATTGCGGTTGCCCCTCGAAGGTGATGGGTCGTCCGGGGGTGGTCGGGCCTGATCATTCGAGGATCCGGTCCAGCACCCGGAAGAATTCCCCCGCGGCCCACCTCTCCTCCCACGGGGAGTGGCCGCATCGCTCCAGCAGTATGAAACGGAAGTCCGCCAGGACTGAGGACAGTGGAACCCGGACGCCGTTCGCAGGGGAGGGGTCGAAATCACCGTGGATGGCCACCACCGGGCAGGTTATGTGCCTTCCCAGGGCCAACAGCTGCCCGCTCTCTCTCAGGGCTGCGGCCTCCGGCCACACCCCCTGAAAGACCCGCATGTCGCATTCGACGCGCGTTGCAGTACTCTCCGGAAGCACCTTGTAGCCGTCTGCTCGTGACATCAATTGGCCCAGGCGGGCCAGGCGGGCGTCAGCCCCGGGTCCGGAGGCCGGCTCACCGGTCATCTGTGCCAGTATCGCATCGACCTCGGCACTCTCCTCGGCGGTCAGCCTGGCCTTGCGAGCATCGGTGAGACCCTCGGCGTAGCAGGCGACGAAGGCGCCGCTGCTGACGAGGACCAGCTTTGCCACCATGGACGGGCATCGCCCAGCCAGGCTCCCCAGGAATGGCCGATGAGTGTCACCGGGAGGTCCGCCCACCGATCCAGCTGCGTTCTCAGCTCCGCGACCTGCTCGTCCAGGGTCGCTCCCCGTTGAAAGGGTTCCAGGACGCCCCTCTTCTCCGCCAGGACCCGGGCCACGGGTTCGACGGATCCCCGCGCCCCGGGTCCGCCGTGCAGGACGGCGACGCGATGCGGTGCGGAGCCATGGATTCTCACCCCTGGCATGTGCATCCCCCTTTCAGATCCCGATGTGACCACTGTCCGTATTGG
>JAWOBW010000072.1:0-7366 GCA_046484105.1 Bacillota bacterium | reverse complement strand
CTCGCGGACACCCCCGTCGCCCGCGGCGAGTCCCAGCCGTCCCATCCCGGTGTCAACCTTGACGTGAACCGGTACCCCCCGGCCCCGGTCACGGGCCAGGAGGTACCGGTTCACGTCAAGGTTGACACGGGGATGGGACGGCTGGGATTCGCCGCGGGCGACGGGGGTGTCCGCGAGGTCATGGATCTGTTCCGCGAGCCGGGCTTGCAGCTGGAGGGCGTCTTCACCCATTTCGCGGTTGCGGACGAGGACATCCCCTTCACCCGTGAGCAGATTCGCAGGTTCCGGGAGTTCGTCGGTGCCCTGCGGAGGGCCGGACTGCAGATTCCCCTGTGCCACGCCTGCAACAGCGCCGGTGTGCTGGAGTTTCCCGACGCGGCCCTGGACATGGTGCGCCCCGGCATCATGCTCTACGGGGTGTATCCGTCGGAGACGGTGAAGCGGAGCGTGAGGGTCAGGCCATTTCTGACCTGGAAGACCCGGGTGGCGCAGGTCAGGGTGGTCCCTGAGGGCGAGGCTGTGAGTTACGGCCGCACCTACATCGCGGATCGGCCGGTGAGGATTGCCACACTGCCCGTCGGGTACGCGGACGGGTACCCTCGCGGCCTGTCCAACCGGGGCGAGGTGCTCATCCGGGGGCGGCGCTGTGGGATCGCTGGACGGGTGTGCATGGACCAGACCATGGTGGTGGTCCCCCCGGAGCTCTGCGACCTGGCTCCGGGCGCGGAGGTGACTCTCCTCGGGGACGACGGCGAGGAGAGCATACCGGTTGATGAGATTGCCGGCGCCATGGACACCATACCTCACGAGATCTTCACCGGGATTGACAAGAGGGTTCCCCGTCTCTTCCGGTGGAACGGGCGGGTCATCGGCGAATCTTCGGTGCTCAATGTCTGACGACACCTGGGATGGGAGCGGGAGAAAAGGTGGGATCATGGGCAGCGCTAAGAGGATCAGCATTTGCATTCCAGTGAGTCTCCTGAGGGAAGTGGATTTCATGGCGCGTGCGGACGAGACTAGTCGGGATCAATTCATAACAGATGCGACAGAGGCATATATAGAGGCAAGAAAGCGGAGGAGTCTGAGGGAGTCTCTCCGCTCCGGGTATGAGAAGATGGCTTCCCTCAACCTGGACATTGCCGAGGCCTGCATTGATGCCGAAAACGAGGGTTGCGAACTCCTTATGCAGGACTTAGCAGGGGGAGGAGACGTTGGAGATATCTAGAGGGGATATCATTTTCGCCGATTTGAGCCCGGTGGTCGGTTCAGAGCAGGGCGGTGTGCGCCCGGTCCTGGTGATACAGAATGACGTGGGAAACAAGTTCAGCCCCACGGTCATCATCGCCGCCATCACCTCCAGGATATCCAAGGCGCAGCTGCCCATTCACGTCGAGGTGACGCGCGATGATCACGGCCTCGATCGCGACTCCGTGGTGCTCTGTGAACAGATCCGCACCATAGATAAGCGCAGGCTGCGAGAGAAGATAGCCCACCTTGAGGGTGAGACCATGAAGAAGGTGGATCACGCTCTGATGATCAGCCTGGGTCTGGCGGAGATCTGAGAGGAGAAAGCGGAATGAATATTGCTTCGCTGCCGAGAGAACCCCTCGCCCACCTGCCCACTCCCCTGACTCACCTGCCGAGACTGTCGTCCTCCCTGCGGGGCCCCTCCATCTGGATCAAACGCGACGATCAGACCGGCCTCGCCGGCGGGGGCAACAAGGCCAGGAAGCTGGAGTTCATCGCCGCGGATGCGCGCGGGATCGGTGCGGATGTCCTTCTGACGGCGGGTGGCGTCCAGTCCAACCACGCCCGGATGACGGCGGCGACCGCCGCCCGTCTGGGAATGGACGCGGTCCTGTTTTTGGCCGGCGACGAACCCGAGTACCGTCAGGGAAACCTGTTGTTGGACGAGCTGTTGGGTGCGGAGCTGGTGTTTCTCGATGAGGAGGAGGACCCCGAGGCGTCGATGGAGGCCCGGGTCGAGAGCCTGCGCCGGGAGGGAAAATCCCCCTATGCCATTCCCCCCGGGGGGTCCTTTCCGCTGGGATGCGCGGGCTACGTCCTGGGAGGACTGGAGCTGGCCGGTCAGGCCATCCGGGCCGGGATCACCGTCGATCACCTGGTGGTTTCCACCGGTTCGGGAGGGACGGCCGCCGGGCTGCTCCTGGCCCTGGCGCACATCTCTCCCAACACCTGTCTGCACGCCGTGTCGGTTGGTCGGTCCGCGGACGAGGTCAGGGAGAGGATCCTGGAGCTGGCGGAGGGGACCGCGGCTCTTCTGCAGTGGCCATGTGCCGGACTGGGTGAGAGTCTCGAGGTGCACGACGACTTCGTGGGCGATGGCTACGCCATCCCCACGCCGGAGGGAGTGAGGGCGGGACTGGCCCTCGCCCGTTCGGAGGCGATCCTGGTGGACACCACCTACACCGGAAAGGGACTGGCCGGCCTGGTGGGGCTCATAGAGCGGGGACGGATCGGTCCCGGGGAAACGGCCGTCTTTCTGCACACCGGCGGCGTGCCGGCCATCTTCGACGAGTCTCACCGGGGGACCTTTGACCGGGTGTGGAGGAGGGAGCAGTAATGTCAGTACACATCGGCATAAGCGCGGGCAGAGAGGGCGAGAGCGGTCGAATCCAGCTGCCGTCAAACTATGCCAGTGCGGTCAGGAGGGCCGGGGGGATTCCCTGGGTGCTGCCAGTCTTCTCACCCGGCGAGGTGGACGGGGAGTTGACCGCCCATTACCTGGACAGGCTGGACGGCCTGCTCCTGAGCGGGGGCGTGGACCTGGATCCGGCTCATTTCGGTGGACAACCTCACCGCGGGCTGGGCCAGGTGAGTCCGGAGAGAGATGAGATCGAGCTTTCGCTGGCGTGGGCCGCCCTGGAGAGGGACATGCCCCTGTTGGCCATATGCCGCGGCATTCAGGTCCTCAATGCCGCCGCGGGAGGGACGCTGATTCAGGACGTGTCCTCCCAGGTCGAGGAGTCGATACAGCATCAGCAGAGGGCGCCCCGGTGGCATGCCTCTCACCGTGTCGTGGTCGAAGAGGACAGCCGCGTCGCCCGGGTCCTGGAGCTGCGGGAGCCCTCCCTGGCGGTCAACAGCTTTCACCACCAGGCGGTTGAGGAGGTGGCCCCGGGTTTCACCGTGTGTGCCCGGGCGTCAGACGGCGTGGTGGAGGCGATTGAGGGCCGCGAACACTTCTTTGCCGTCGGGGTCCAGTGGCACCCGGAGATGATGTATGAGCGCCACCCGGTCATGCTGGGGCTCTTCCGGGGACTGGTAGACGCGGCGTGCAGCTTTCGGAAGAAGGTGATTGAATGACTCAGCCCCCGGCGGCGCGGAGGCGGGCGCGGGAGGTGGGCATTCGCTTTCCCGGTTTACCTCCGGGCAGGCACAACGCGATAACCGATGTTCCGGGGGTGACGGTGGGACACGTCACACTCTTCTCCGGAGAGGGGAAGTTGGTCCCGGGATCGGGGCCGGTGCGGACGGGCTGCACAGCGGTCGTCCCCGTCCCGGGAAACCTGTTCGAGGAGAAGGTCCCGGCCGCGATCTGGGTGCTGAACGGCTTCGGCAAGCCGGCGGGCACGGACCAGGTGCGGGAGCTGGGCGAGATCGAGACGCCCATACTGCTGACCAACACCCTCAACGTGCCCCGGGTGGCCGACGCCCTGATCGACTACCTGCTGCGTCAGAACGAGGATGTCGGGGTAGGCACGGGTTCGGTCAATGTCCTGGTGGGTGAGTGCAATGACGGGTATCTCAACGACATGCGCGGACGACACGTGGGCCGGGAGCACGTGTTCGCGGCCCTCGAGGGTGCCCGGGGCGGCCCCGTGTTGGAGGGGGTGGTCGGTGCCGGAACCGGCATGCGCTGCCTGGGGTACAAGGGTGGAATCGGCACCTCCTCGCGGGTAGTGAGGGTGCTGTCCGGAACCGTGAAGGATCCGACCGATGCCAGGGATTTCGCCGTCGGAGTCCTGGTGCTGGCCAACTTCGGCCGGAGGAAGCATCTGCGGGTAGCCGGGATGCCGGTCGGCCCTCTCCTGGCCGCTGCGGAGAAGGGTGACCAGGCGGAGGATGCAGGATCCATTGTCATGGTGGTGGGCACCGATGCCCCCGTGGACTCGCGGCAGCTGCGGCGCCTGGCCCGGCGGGCGGGCATGGGACTGGCCCGGACGGGATCGACCGCCTCCCACGGCAGCGGCGACTTCGTCATCGCCTTTTCCACCGCGTATCGCATTCCCCATCGACCCCGGGAGATGGCGGGGACGCGGGAACTGCTGTATGACAACCATCCCGGGTTGAACCGGCTGCTGACCGGAGTCGTGGAGGCGACGGAGGAGGCCATACTCAACGCCCTGTTCGTCGCTGACACTGTGGTGGGCCGGGACGGCCACGTGGCCGAGGGACTGCCGGTGGACGAGGTGCTTGCTTTGATGCGATCCTGCAGCGGTCAGCTGCTGGGCGAGAGGAGACGGTCTGATGGCGGAGATTCTGGTTGAGGCGACCCGCTGTGGGGTCGTAGAGAGGCATCACCGGGGTGATGCAGCAGTGGTGGATGTGCGGGGGCGGGTCTGCCACTACGCCGGGGATCCCTTCCGGTACACGTACATGCGGTCGGCGGCCAAGCCGCTGCAGGCGCTGGCGACGGTGGAGACGGGGGCGATGGAGGCCTTCGGCATCGACGAGGAGGAGCTGGCGGTGACCTGCGCCTCACACAATGCCGAGCCGGCCCACGTGGCGGCGGTGCGGAGCATCCTGGCGAAGGTGGGACTCACCGAACAGTCGCTGCGCTGTGGGACGCACCCGCCCATCGACGAGGACAGCCGGGCGGCGCTGTATCGGGAGGGAGGAAAGCCGTCGGCGGTTCACTCTAACTGCTCGGGAAAGCATGCGGGCATGCTGGCCTCGTGCGTCCACATGGGCTGGCCCGAGAATGACTACCGGGATCCGGAACATCCCCTGCAGAGACTGTTGCTGCGGACGGTGGCGGAGATGGCCGGGGTCGCCGTGGAGGATGTCGGTCTGGGCATTGACGGCTGCGGGGTAGTGGTGCACGCCATGCCGATAGCGGCGATGGCCCTGGCCTTTGCCCGCCTGGCGACGCGCGAGGGACTGAGTGCGGAGCGGGCCCGGGCGGCCGGGATCGTGACCGGGGCCATGCATGCCCACCCCTTCATGGTGGCCGGCACCGGCCGGGTGTGCACTGCCCTGAACGGTCTCCCCGGGGGCCGCTTCACCTCCAAGGGCGGGGCGCTGGGCGTCTACTGCGCCGCCGCGGTTGAACTCGGCGTCGGGGTGGCGGTGAAGATCGAGGACGGCAATGGTCAGGCCGCGCAGGTGGCGGCCCTGGAGGCGCTCTCTCAGCTCGGCGCATTCACTGAGGAGGACCTGAGGGCCGTGCGCGATTACCATCGTCCGGACAACAGGAATGTCCACGGGCAGACGGTGGGTGAGGTGAGGGGAGTCTTTCAGCTGCGTCGCACGCAGCTTTAGGGAGGGATCTGGGTTGAGGGTTTTCATTTCAGCCGACATAGAGGGCGTCAGCGGAGTGGTGGCTGCAGATCAGACCAGTTCCGCGGGAGGAGACTACGATCGGGCGCGCAGGCTCATGACGGGTGAGGTCAATGCAGCCATTGATGGGGCCATGGAGGCCGGTGCCGAGGATGTGGTGGTCAACGACGCCCACGGGAACATGCGCAACATACTGATCGAGGAGCTGCGGCCGGAGGCGCGCCTGCTCACCGGTTCGCCGAAGATCCTGGGGATGATGGAGGGCATAGATCAGGGTTTCGACTTCTGCGCCTTCGTGGGCTATCACGCCCGGGCTGGCAGTGCCGGGGTGCTGAACCACACCATCTCTGGCGGCGTGGTGTGCCGGGTGCAGATGAACGGCCGCGAGGTGGGGGAGGCGGGTCTGAATGCGGTCCTGGCCGGCCACTACGGCATCCCCCTGGCGATGCTATCTGGAGACGCGGATGTCTGCCGGCAGGTCGGGGAGCTGGTCCCCGGGGTGGTGACGGTGGCGGTGAAGGAGGCCGCTGGCCGCTACGCCGCCCTGTGCATCTCGCCGGAGAGGGCGCGGAACGCGATACGGGAGGGTGTGATCGCCGCCGCGCAGAAGGTGAGAGAGGGAGCTTTGTCCCCCCTGAGGGTCGAGACCCCGGTGCGGATCTCCCTCGCCGTATCCGACACTGCGATGGCCGATCTGGCCTCGATGCTTCCGGGATCTGAGAGGGAGGCGCCGCTGGAGGTGGCATACGAGGCGGAGGATGCCAGGGCGGCCTGCGTCGTCCTGCGGGCAATGATCACCCTGGCCTCCTCTTCAAGAAGATGAAGGGAGCTGTGGGGATGAAGTATTCCGTTAATGATATCAGGCGCCGGGCGGAGAAGCTCCTCCCGGAGGTGGTGGAATTGCGTCGGCAGTTTCACATGAATCCGGAACTGGGCATGGAGGAGTTCGAGACAGCTGGAACGGTCGCGGCCTATCTGGAGGATCTGGGCATTGAGGTCCGCACCGGGGTGGGCGGCACCGGGGTCGTCGGGCTGTTGCGGGGCTCTGCACCGGGAAGGACCGCCGCACTGCGCGCCGATATGGACGCGCTGCCCATCGAGGAGGACAGCGGTGCGGAGTATGCCTCGAGGGTTCCCGGAAAGATGCACGCCTGCGGCCACGACGCGCACACCGCCAACCTGCTGGGAACGGCGCGCCTCCTGGCCGAGATCACCTCGGGGGGAGAGAATCTGAGCGGCAATGTCAAGTTCCTGTTCCAGCCAGCCGAGGAGGGCCCCGGGGGAGCCGAGCCCATGATCGCCGACGGTGCGCTCGGGGATCCCGACGTGGATGCCGTCTTCGGGCTTCACGTGCACACCGACCTGCCGACCGGGAAGATCGCCCTGCAGGAGGGAGTCAGCAGTGCCTCGGCTGATTCAGCCGACATCACGGTGGTGGGTCGGGGCGGTCACGGAGCCCATCCGGAACACGCCGTAGACAGTGTGGTGGTCGCGGCCCACGTGATAACTGCCCTGCAGACCCTGGTCAGCCGCGAGACCGGACCCACGGATTCTGCGGTGATCACGGTGGGGAGGATCAACGGGGGATTCAGGTCCAACGTGATTGCCCCGCGGGTGGAGATGGCGGCGACAGTTCGCGCACTGACGCCCGAGATACGCCGGGCCCTGCCCGGGAGAATCGAGCGGATTGTCGAAGGGGTGACCCGGGCCATGAGGGCCGACTACGAGCTGGAATATAGCTTCGGCTATCCGCCGCTGGAGAATGATCCGGAGATCACGGCATTGGTGGCCGGGGTGGGCGTGCGCGTGCTCGGCGACGGGGGCGTGATCCACCTGCCGGTAC
>JAWOBW010000058.1:0-7205 GCA_046484105.1 Bacillota bacterium | reverse complement strand
TAGATACCCTGCGGTTCATCGATGACCACGTAGCACACCACCGCCGGGTCCGTTGCCGGGGCAAATCCCATGAAGGAGGCCACATGTCGGTCGGTGGACACGACCCCACCCACCGTCTTCTGGGCCGTCCCCGTCTTGCCGCCCACACTGTAGCCGGGAATCGCGGCCAGTGATCCCGTTCCCTCCTCGATCACCTGTACCATCAACTCCCGCACGGTGGCCGACGTCTGCGCCGATATCACCTGCCGGACCACCTCCGGCTCGACCTGTCGGACCTCTCCCGTCACGGAGTCCTCGATGCTGTGGGCAATCTGCGGACGCATGAGATAGCCACCGTTGATGATGGCGCTGGTCGCAGTGATCATCTGCAGCGGGGTCACGGTCAGTGTCTGCCCAAAAGACATCACCGCCAGATCCACCGGCCTGGCCCGCTCCTCGGGCGGGTGAATCCCCTCAGCCTCACCGGGAAGGTCCACTCCCGTCGGAGAATCGAGCCCGAAGGCGCGCAGGTACTTGTAGAAGGGTTCGATCCCCAGCTCCAGGCCCGTCTTGACGAAGATGACGTTAGCCGACTTGGCAAATCCCAGGGCGAAGTCCGCCGCTCCCAGGCCCTGCCGGTTCCAGTTGTGAATCACCGCCCCGGGAACTCTCACGTAGCCCGGATCGTAGAACGGGGTCGCCGGAGTGACCACCCCCTCCTCGAGGGCGGCGGCACCGGTGACGGGCTTGAAGACTGAACCGGGGTGCTGGGTGTCGCTGACCACCGGGTTGCGCCACAGGGCGGGGGCAACCTCCGACCAGCGGTTGAGGTCGAAGTTGGGATACGAGGCCATGGCCAGGATATGACCCGTGGCCGGATCCATCATGACAAGATGAGCTCCGAGCGCGCCGGTTTCGTCCACGACCGCAGCCAGCTCGCGTTCCGCGATGTACTGGATGATCTCATCAATGGACAGGTGCAGATTGTCACCCTCAACCGGGGGAACATAGTGATATACGGCCTGCGGGATCTCTCTCCCCTCAGCATCGAACTCCATCGATATGGTGCCCGGCTCGCCGCGCAGGACCTGGTCCCAGCTGTTCTCCACCCCCTCCAGCCCCTGGCTGTCCACGCCGGCAAAACCAAGGACATGTGAGGCCAGCGTCCCCTTCGGATAGAACCGCTCGCTCTCCATGGTGAAATACAGGCCGCTGAGATCCAGCTCGCGCACCCCGGCCGCCGCCTCAGGAGACAGCTTCCTCTTGATCCACACGAAGGAGGCACTCTTGGACAGCCGGTCGCGGAGCACCCGCTCATCCATGTCCAGGATGGGTGCCAGCGCAACCGCCCACTCGCCAACGTCACGGACCTCCGCCGGGACGGCGTACAGCGAGTCAACGTCGACACTTACGGCCAGTTCGCGCCCCTCGCGGTCCATGATTATCCCTCTTCGGGCCTGAACGCTGATCTCCCGGGTTCGAGATTGCAGCGCCGCCTCGCTGAGCTCCTCGCCCTGGACCACCTGGATCCACGCCACGCGGAACATCAGCGCCAAATAGATGACCATGAAGACCGCGAGCCCGTGAAGGACCCGCTTACGCATCTCAATGCTGGGCAACCTCATCTCAGTCGTCCCCCCGCATTTCGGCCATCATCTTGTACTCGCCCTGACCGGCGTCGTACCGCGCAGCCAGCGCAGCAGCCAGGTTCCCACATCTGCCAGCCGCACGCCGTCATGACTCGCCGGCTCGGCCTCTAAATGCAGTACCACCCTCCTTCCGGCGGTTCCGGAGCCATCCTCTGCACGCGCAGTCGAGGCAGCCCCCTCGCCACCTTCTGGGGTCTCGGGCGAATCATTCAGAATGGAAGTGACCGCGGCGTAGCTGTCCGTCCGGACCAGACCCAGCTGATCCTCGGCGACGCCGACGATTCGCTCGGTGGAGCCGAGGGAGGCGACCTCCGCCTCCAGCAGGTCGGTCTGC
The DNA here is from genome assembly GCA_046484105.1 of Bacillota bacterium. Classification (GTDB taxonomy): domain Bacteria; phylum Bacillota; class Sulfobacillia; order SLMV01; family SLMV01; genus PWUC01. Next base: position 5,243 of record JAWOBW010000058.1, on the reverse strand, counting down.
ATTCGAGCTTCCTTCAACTCGACCCGCAGGCCGGCCAGCTCGTAACCCCGGTTGGCCACCGCCGTTTCGGTCAGGATCAACCCCAGGGCCAGGAGAAAGATCACCATCAGGGCAGTCAGACCCTGCACCCACAGCACGGTCGCCCGCCTGATGCCGCTCCTCTCGCGAGGGCTCTCGGAGAGCTTTTCCCTCCTTCGTCCCCGCTGCGGTTGGGAGCGGTAGTGCTCCTTCATCTCCTGCAGCTGTCTCGCCGTCACTGCCATCTTACTCGCCACTCCAATCCTATATGACCTCTGCGGCCTCCCGGCTCAGAGCCGCTCCACGGCCCGGAGCTTGGCCGACGATGAGCGCGGGTTCAGGTTAACCTCAGCCTCGGTCGGTCGAATGGGCTTCGGAGTCAGGTCCCTGACCACCGGTCCCCCGCAACGGCAAACCGGCAATCCCGGAGGACAGCGACACTCCCGGGAGAGCTTTCGGAAAACCCTCTTCACCGGACGGTCCTCGAGAGAGTGAAAGGTGATGACCACCAACCTGCCACCGGGCCTGAGAAGTTGAATGACTTCCTCCAAGAACCCACTCAATCCCTCCAGCTCCCCGTTGACCTCAATCCGCAGGGCCTGGAACGTTCTCCTGGCGGGATGCCCGCCCCTTCTCCTCGCTGCAGCGGGAATGGCATCCATGATCACGTCGATCAGGTCACCGGCCGTCTCGAAGGGCCGGGTCTTCCTCCGCCTGACGATGAAGCTCGCGATCCGTCGCGCCCAGCGCTCCTCCCCGTACTGCCGGAGAATGCGCGCGATGTCCCGCTGTGGGTACCGATTGAGCACATCCGCCGCCGTTCGCCCGTCGCCGGGGTTCATCCGCATGTCCAGCGGCGCGTCCCGACAACGATAGCTGAAGCCCCGACCGGGACAGTCCAGTTGATGCGAACTCACCCCCAGGTCAAGAAAACAGCCCGCCATGTGGTCGATTCCCCGTTCCTCCAGTAGCGCTGGCAGGAAACGGAAATTGGCGTGAACGAGTTCCACCCGCGGCGGAACCCCCGCCATAACATCAGCTGCCACCCTCAACGCCTCGGGATCCAGATCGATGCCGATCAACAGGTCTCGGGGACTGAGGCCTTCAGCCAGCAGCCGGGCATGTCCCCCGCCTCCGACTGTGCCGTCAACGTACACCCCGGGACCTCCCGTGACTTTCAGGTGGGCGAGGACCTCATTCGGCATCACCGGTTGGTGAAAGGAACCGACCTCCGCCATCAGAACAGATCCAGGTCCGTCAGCTTCTCGGCCGAGTCCTCGTAGGTCTCCTCGGCACTGCTTTCAAATTCCTCCCACGTCTCGCCGCTCCAGATCTCGATTCTGTCTCCCACTCCTATGATGACTGCTTCCCTGTCCAGTTTCCCATAGCTTCTGAGATTGGAGGGGATCACAGTGCGACCCTGTGAGTCACAGCTGCACTCCGCTGCCCCGGAGAAAAAGAAACGCACGAAGGCGCGGGCATCGGACTTGGTGAAGGGCAACTCCTTCATCCTCTCAGTCAGGGCTGTCCATTCCGCTTCGGGGTAGACGAAAAGGCATCGATCGAGTCCCTTAGTGATGATGAAGGACTCCCCCAGCTCCGCTCGGTATTTGGCGGGGACGATCAGACGACCCTTTTCATCTATGTTGTGTCGATACTCCCCCATGAACACGGTCCGGACCTCCCGTTCGACTCTCCGTTACCCCTCACAAACCCCTCGGCTCTCCCCTATCCTCCACTTCGCTCCACTTTCCATCCACCACCTGTATTCTCCACTCCACTGCGAACTCCTTCTTCATTCAGAAAAATAATCAAAAAAACGCAAAATCCGATCTTCCGAGGCTCGATCACGGCCGGGCCCTTCCGTCCGCGGCCGCGGAGCCACCTTCCCTATGAAGGGACGATGCATGAACATGAAATGGGGCCGGCGGATACGCCGGACGTCCGGAATGGTGATATGCGGGGGCGGGCTATCGATGAAGGTCAGGAGGCCCCAGCCGTCGGGGGACGGGCGCCGGAGACGGAGCGGCGCCGGGGTCTCAAGGTGAGGCGCCTGCATGGCAACGTTCTCTTCCGCGTCCCACACGGCGAGATCGCGGGACATCACTTGACTGGCGGGGCAGGAGCAGGGTCAGGCTCGGGCGCGAAGGCGGCCATCACGCCCGTTCCCAGGCGCAGGTGAAGCCGTCGACCTCAAGGGCAGTGAAATGCTCTTGCGGATGACCCGCTACTGCAGCTGGCGCTCACCGCGAAGCCTGGGATCGAGGGCGTCCCTCAGGCCGTCGCCGAAGAAGTTGAACCCCATCACCGTGAAGATGATGACCACACCCGGAGTGATGCTGATCCAAGGAGACGGCAGGAGGAACCGCCGCCCGTCAGCCACTATGTTCCCCCAGCTGGGCGTGGGCAGGGGCACACCGAGTCCCAGGAAGCTCAGAGAAGCCTCAATGAGGATGGCGGAACCCACGCTCAGAGTGGCGAAAACCACCATGCCGGACAGGGCGTTGGGAAGGATGTGGCGCACCAGGATTCGGAAGTTGCTGACTCCCATGGCCCTGGCCGCCTCCACGTACTCCCTCTCCCGGATTGACAGCACCGACGCCCGCACGATGCGTGCGAACCTGGGCGTGAAGGTCAGGCCCACGGCAATCATGGTGTTGGTTATCTGCGGGCCGAGAATGGCAATGATGGCCAGGGCCAGAAGCAGGGTGGGAAAACAGATCATCACGTCCACGACTCTCATGATCAGCGATCCCAACCTACCCCCGTAGAACCCGGCTATGAGGCCTAGAGTCGTTCCGGCAGCTATTCCGATCCCCACCGCCACGATGCCCACCTGAAGCGAGATCCGGGAGCCCCAGATGACGCGGCTCAGAAGATCGCGGCCCATGTGATCAGTACCCAGAAGATGTCCCTCCGATCCGGGTGGTATACGCCGGATAGACAGATCAACCGCCAGCGGATCATACGGGGCCAGGTAGGGAGCGAAGACCGCCATCAGGAGCATGATCAGCACCGCCAGCAATCCCACCGCGGCAACCCGGCTCCGACGGAAGATGTACATGACGCCCTTGATGAACCGGTTCTCTCCTCCCTCGACAGGCGCTGCCTCATATTCGCGTCCGATGTCCTCCGTCACCTGAGTCCTCCCCTTCCAGCTCTAGTTGTAGCGGATGCGAGGGTCGATGGCAGCGTAGCTGACGTCAACCAGCAGATTGACCAGCATGAAGATCAGGGCAAAGACGAGGAGCGTTCCCTGGACGACCGGATAATCTCGTCCCAGGATGCCCTGGACAATCAACCTTCCCATGCCCGGTCGAACGAAGAGTATCTCCGATATCACCGCCCCACCCAGCAACGTCCCGAACTCCATGCCGGAAGCTGTTATGACGGGAATGACGGCGTTCTTCAGGGCGTGGCGATAGATGACGACGCGTTCATTCAACCCCTTGGACCGGGCCGTCCTGATGTAATCCTGGCCCAGGACGTCCAGCACCGAGGACCGCATCATACGCGCCACCAGTGCAATGCGTCTCAGGCCCAGGGTGATGGCGGGAAGGGACAGGTGATACAGTAAACTGACCAGGTTGCCCCTCTCCCCGGCTCCCGTCAGGGGGAACCACCCCAGGCGCAGGGAGAAGAAGTACATGCCGAGAAGGGCAACCCAGAAAATGGGGGCCGAGTACCATATCACCGACACGACGCTGGCCCCGAAGTCCAGGGGCGTGGTTCGCCTCACCGCCTGGGTCACCCCGAGAGGCAGGCCCAGGCTCATGCCGATGAGCATGGCCGTGCCCGCCAGCTGCACAGTATACGGAAGAACCCGCCTGATCTCGGTCGCCACCGGTCGGGGTGCCTTGATGGACACGCCCAGCTCTCCCCGGAAGAGACCGCCAATGAACCGCATGTACTGCACACTGAGAGGCTGGTCCAGGCCCAGCTTCCTCCGCACATCTTCCACTGCCTCCATGGGAGCATCATCTCCCAGCATCGCCAGTACCGGGTCTCCGGGGATGAGGTGAATGATCAGAAAGACTATGGTGGCCACTCCCAGGGCGGTGGGAATGATGTACAGGAGCCTCCTGCCCAGATATGCGGCCATGCAATCCCCCTTCTGGCGTGATCTGCGGGCGCGCACCTGCCGCGCCCGCAGATCCCAGTGCGGTTAGTTTCCTCGCCCTTCGATGCTGACCGGATACAGATAGCTGTCCTCCACCTGTCCAACCTTCAGGCCCTTCACCCACAGCTGGCTGGCCCGAACGATCGTGGGCTGGAACAGGGGGATGGTGGGCACGTCCTCGTAGAACTTGATCTGGAGCTCCCTGTAGATCTCGGCCCGCCTTTCCGGATCCATCTCCAGGCGTGCCGCATTGATGAGATCGTCGGCTCCGCTGTACCAGGTGAAGTTGCGGCCGTGAGGCGAAGATACACTGCCGTGGAAGAATCCCGACAGGATGCCGTCGGGATCGTGGCGTGCGCTCAGGCTGAGCCAGGCCATGGGAGACTCGCCCCGGGTTGTGGCCTCCGTCCACGCCGTGGAGTCCATGGTATTCATCTTCACGTCGACTCCGATCTGGCGGTACAGACTCTGCAGGTACGCGAACACGTCCTGCTCGACCTCAATGTCGCGCCCGTAGTACTCGGTTTCGAATCCGTCCGGATAACCGGCCTCCTCCAGCAGTTCGGCGGCCAGATCGAGGTCGAACTCGTGATAGGGAATATCCTCGCTGTATCCGAACATGCCCTCGGGAATCATGGCGTACAGAGGCTTGGCCCCCATTCCCACCACCTCGGCCACGCCCTCCCGGTCCGTGGCGTGAGCCATGGCCCGGCGCACCCGCACGTCGTCGAAGGGTTCCTGCACCGTCTTGATGTTGTAGTACCGCGTGGAGGTGGAGGCCAGTTCCTCCAGTACCATGTCTGGATTGGCGACGAACCGCTCGTAGACCTCCTCCAGAGATACCAGCATGCTGTCCAGCTCTCCGGCCTCCATGGCCATCGCGGAGACTGTGTCCTCGGATATGATCTGGAACGTGGCCTTCTCGAGGATGGGTGCGCCCTCGAAGTAATCCTCGTTGGCGAGCAGAACCACTTCCTCGTGCGGCGTCCATCTCTCGAACACAAACGGCCCAGTGCCTATGGGCTGGAAGGCGTAGTCTTCGCCCAGCTCCTCATAGGCTGCCCGGGACATGATCTTGCCGGGCCTGTAGTTGGAAATGTGGTGC
>JAWOBW010000150.1:0-5134 GCA_046484105.1 Bacillota bacterium | reverse complement strand
GGCCGGGGTGGGCGGCTGTACGCCGAAGCCGAGAAAGCTGATTGTCGCCTCAGCCACGATCACCTGGGACATCTGCAGCGAAGACATGATGATGATGGGCGTGAACACGTTGGGCAGCACGTGCCGGGTGATTATGGCAAGCGTTGACTGTCCCAGGGCCCTGGTCGCCTCGATGTACTCTTTCTCCTTGATGGCGAGAACCTCACCGCGTACGAGCCGTGCATACACCACCCAGCTGGTGAGGATCAGGGTTATTATGATGTTCCGAAGTCCCATTCCCAGTATGGCATTCACCGTCAGGGCCAGCAGTATGAAGGGGAAGCTGAGCCAGACATCGACCAGACGACTGATCACTGTGTCAATCCAACCGCCGAAGAAACCGGCTGCCAGACCCAGCGCAGTTCCCAGGATGCCGGCGGCGAGTACCGCAGTGAAGCCCACGAACAGGGAGATCCTGGCCCCATGTATGATGCGGGAGAGAATGTCCCTGCCGGCCTGATCGGTGCCCAGGGGATGTCCAGGCGAAAGGGGTGGCTGCAGCTTGTTGGGCCGATCTGACGACACCGGGTCATGTGGTGACAGGTAGGGAGCGGCGATTGCGGCGATGACGACGGCTGCCACTATCAAGAAGCCTACCAGTCCGGTTGGGCTCTTGTACAGTTTTCGTATCCACCAGGTCATGGTCGGCCTCCCATTCAGCTGTAGCGCACCCGCGGGTCCACCCAGGCGTAGGCCAGGTCGACCAGCAGGTTCATCACGGCGGCGGCGATAGCGATGAGGGACACTCCTGCGAATACCACGGAGAAGTCTCTGTACAACAGAGATTGCAGCATGAGGCGTCCCAGGCCCGGCCAGTAGAAGATAGTCTCGGTGACCACGGCTCCTCCGAGCAGCTGCACCAGCTGCAGTCCCACCAGGGTGAGAATCGAGATGCTGGCGTTGCGCAGCCCGTGCTTGTACAGCACCACGCGCTCAGAGAGCCCCTTGGCCCGGGCGGTTCTGATATACTCCGTGCTCAGCACGTCCAACATGGTTGAGCGGCTCAGCCGGGCGAATCGGGCGGCATAAAATGCGGTCAGGGTGATGGTCGGCAGGATGAGATGCTCCAGACCACCGCGGCCGCCGGTGGGCAGCCACCCCAGCCGCACCGAGAATACCAGCATGGCCATCAGACCGAGCCAGAAGCCCGGTATGGCCTGTCCCAGGACCGTCACCACTATGCCCAGGCGGTCAAAGACGCTCTCCCGATTGGCCGCTGACACCACACCCACCGGTATGGCTATGCCCAGGGATACCACTATGCCCAGGGCGGCCAGCTGTGCAGTCGCCGGTACGCGGGACAGGACCGTTGGCAGGGCGCCGCCGGTGTGACGAAGGGAGCTTCCGAAGTCACCCTGAACGACCCGGCTGAGGAAGCGGAAGTACTGCACCGGAAGGGGATCCAGCAGTCCCAGGCGTTCGCGCATGGCCTCGATCTCTTCCCGGGTGGCATCGAGAGGCAGGTGCAGGGCGACCGGATCACCGGCCAGGAACTGAAGGAAGAAGACGACGGTTAGGGCTAGAAGCACCACCACTACCAATTGGGATAATCTGACTACGACATATCTGGTCATTTTGCGGCGTAGGACTCCTCCCGTGAGGGCAGGATGGTGAGGGCCACCATCCTGCCCCGCTGACGTATTGTCATCCGTGTTGGATCACTATCGAGGACGCATGTCCAGGACGTCAGATACTTCATCTGCGCGAGGCGTCCAGTCCAGCCGCTTGCTGACTCCATATGCATCATACTGCTGCCACAGGAAGATCCAGGCTGCTTCCTCGTACAGGATGGCCTCGATCTCTCGCCACACGCGAACCTGCTCGTCCAGGTCAACCACCTGAGTGGCCTCGGCAATCATCACGTCAAGATCCGGCAGGCCGAAACCGGAGTAGGTGCGGTCCGTGCTCATCAGCGACTCGATGGTACCCTGGGCTTCGAGGGCGGGTCCCCAGCCCAGCAGGAACATGTCGCCGGTCTCCCGTTCCATGATCTTCTCCAGATGCGTGCCCCACTCATTGACGCGAACCTCGACGTCTATGCCGATCTCGGACAGGTAGTCGGCCACCGCCAGCGCAACTTCCCGGTCCTGCGGATAGCGGCCGTCGGGAGTGTCGAGCACCAGGCTCAGTTCGCTCGGTTCGTACCCGGCCTCGCGGATCAGCTCCACCGCTCGGTCGGGATCATACGGATAGGGCTCGAGATCCGGGTTGTAGTGGCGATTCAGTTCGGAGAGGCAACCCGCCATCTGGTTGCCATAGCCATCCAGTACGTACTCGATCATCTCCGGCACGTTCACTGCGTAGTTCATGGCCTGACGTACCAGCTTGCTCTGCATTGGCCCCTCCTTGAGATTCACCAACGCGATGTAGTTGATGCGCGAGCTGGGTATGGCCCGCACCTCGGCGAACTCACTGGCATTGACCTCATCGACCATGTGACCGGGTACGTCGCGGATGATGTCCACTTCACCGGTCATCAGACTGGCCGTTCGCGTGGAGAACTCGGGGATTGGACGGAAAGTGATGCGGTCGACGTGAATCTCGCGGCCCCAGTAGTCCTCATTCTTCTCCAGGACGATCCTTTCCTCCTTGTCCCAGGAGACGAACTTCATTGGCCCGGTACCGATGGGATTCTCGGCCGCCTGCTGGTGTCCAACTTCCTGGACATAACCCGGCTCCAGTGGATGGAAGCTGGTCAGGCGATCCATCAGTATTGGCATCGGCGCGCTGGTGTGAATTCGGAGCGTGTAGTCGTCGATGATCTCAACCTCAGTTATGGGAGAATACCGACCCAGGTAGGCCATCTCGTTATCCTCGTCCAGGATGTACTCGATGGTGAACTTGACGGCCTCCGACGTGAAATGTGCGCCGTTGTGAAAATACACATCGTCGCGCAGCTCAAACTCCCAGGTGAGATCATCGAGGACCTCCCATTCGGTGGCCAGGCGGGGAATAAAGCTCATGTCAGCCGGATCACGGTCAATCAGGGAGTCGTAGGTGTTCATGATCACGGTGTGGGTGGTGTGATCGATGTACTCCATGGCCAGCAGGGTGCCGGCGTCGGCTCCCTGCGCATACACGATTTCGAAGGGTTCGTCGTGTTCCGCTCCCTCTTCTGCGGAGCCGCAGGCCACGAGACCGAATACCAATGCAAGGACGACAGCAATACTGAAAAGGTGTTTCACTAGGGTTCCCCCCTTGGAAGTGGATTCACTGGTCTGAATCGGCAGATCGGTCGCTTTCCGTCAAAAACTGCCAGCCGGGGTGTTGACAATTGTCGAAACTAAGTCTAACTGTAGAACTGTGCATTGTGCAAGCTTGGATCTGTATCTCCATTCACTGACCGATACAGATACAGACAGCTGTTCTGCGCCGATCGGCGTCCTGTCCGAATATTGTGCTTCAAGCCGTCCCGTGAGAGTCGTCGCGATGTTGAGCGAGATGGCCGTGACGGGGCAGGGGGCCGAGTTTCAAAGCGTGAGTGACTGTTATAACAACCGGCGAGGGGAGCAGGGAGCGACCGGAATGCCGGTCGCTCCCGTGAAGATCACAGGTCAGCTACTACCTCGCCCAGAGCGTCCACCATCGCGTCAATCTCGGACCGATCAATGACCAGGGGCGGTGAGAAACTGACGACGTCGCCCAGGGCGCGCAGTATGATCCCGCGCCTCATCAGGTTGCGGGCGACCCCCAGGCCCACCAGATCAGCGGGCGGGAAGGGAGTGCCGTCTGCCCTCGCCAGCTCCAGCCTGGCTATCAGGCCGAGTCCGTCGACATTTCCGACCGCGGGAAGAGATTCCAGCTCCTGCAACCGGGTCAGGAGATATTTCCCGTTCTCCCTGGACCTCGACACCAGGTCCTCTCTCTCGATGATGTCGATGTTCGCCATTGCCGCGGCGCAGGCGGCGGGGTGACCGGAATACGTGTTGCCATGGCGGAACTCGCGCCCCTCTCCGTGTTTGCCCAGGCAGACGTGGAATATCTCTTCTCTAGTGAGGGTTGCACCCAGCGGCAGGTACCCGGAAGTCAGAGCCTTGGCCGTGACCATTATGTCGGGTCTGACGCCCCACTGCCGGACGCCGAACATCTCACCGGTGCGACCGAAGCCGGTGATGACCTCGTCTGCAATGAGCAAAACATCGTGTTTTCTGCATATGCGTTCGATCTCCTGCCAGTAGCCGTCCGGGGGTATGATTACGCCGCCGGCTCCCATCACCGGTTCTCCGATGAAGGCAGCTACCGTGTCGGGACCCTCGAATTCGATCGTCCGCTCCAGCTCCGCCGCGCAGACCAGGTTACAACCTTCGGGTTTCAGCCCGTACGGGCAGTGATAGCAGTGCGGAGGTTCAATGTGCCGGAATCCCGGCACCAGGGGCTCAAAGAGCCGCCGGTTGCCGACCAGGCCTGTGGCGCTCAGGGCACCCATGGTGACCCCGTGGTATGCTTTTTTGCGGGCTATGACCTTGTACTTACGGTCCTGTCCCTTGAGACGCCAGTACTGCCTTGCCATCTTCAGGGCCGTCTCCACTGCCTCCGAGCCGCCCGAGGAGAAGAAGACGCGGCTCATGCCCTCGCGCTCGGTCATGTTCACCAGGCGCTCGGCCAGAACCAGGGCCATGTCGTTTGCCATGCCGGCGAAGGATGGGAAGTAGCTCAGCCGCCTGAGCTGTTCGGTCGCCGCCTCGACGATCTCCTGCCGGCCGAAGCCCACATTAGCCAGCCACAGGGCCCCGTGTCCGTCGATGTATTCTCTGCCAAGGCTGTCTGTGACGCGGGCACCTTCCCCGGAGACAATGACGAGGGGTTCAACTTCCTCGTCGATATCCCCCATCTGGGTGAATGGAGCCCAGAGGTATTTTGTGTATGCATCTCTTAGATCCGTCACTGCCATCTCCCTCCCCTTGTCAGATGCCGGGTACGTACCCTGCATCGCCCGGTGGGGGCTGAACCCCGTACATGCGCGTCCCCGCCTGAGTACGCGTCATGCTCGGCCGCGTGACGCAAGGCGAGGACACCCGGATTGCCACGGAATGATGCCGTGCAATTCCATGCCACCGGGTGTCCCCGGTCGATCCCGGCACTACTTCTTTCTGAA
>JAWOBW010000111.1:0-2671 GCA_046484105.1 Bacillota bacterium | reverse complement strand
CTGGAGCCCATCGGGCAGATCGACCGCACATACATCGTCGCCGGGGGGCCCGAGGGCATGTACCTGATAGACCAACACGCCGCCCACGAGAGGTTGTATTATGAGCGGGCACTGGAGGCCTCCAGATCCCGGTCGGCCGTGTGCCAGCAGCTGGCCGTACCCCATCCCTGCCAGCTCAGCCCGGAACAGATGGAGCGGTGGGAGGCGGTTCGGGACGACCTCAACGCCCTGGGCTTCGAAGTCGAACCCTTCGGCCGCGACACCCTGCTGGTCAGGGGAGTCCCGGTGTACGCGGGTGAGACGGCCTCGGCGCACATGCTGGTGGAGGTTCTGGAGAAAATGAGGGAGGGCCCGACTTCGCGGGAGTCCGTCGCCCTGGCCACGGCCGCCTGCAAGTCCGCGGTTAAGGCCGGGGATCGGCTGAGCGTCGCCGAGATGAGGAAGCTGTTCGAGGATCTGGCCGGACTGCGGGAGGCGGGCACCTGCCCGCACGGTCGCCCGACGTTGGTGGTGCTGTCCAGGCGAGACCTGGCCCGCATGTTCGGGCGTCACTGAGGGGGATGATCAGGTGGATGAGCGACAGCGCCTGCTGGTGATTGTGGGGCCCACGGCGGTGGGAAAGAGTGACCTGGCGATGAGGCTCGCCCGCCGCTTTCGCGGTGAGGTGGTCTCGGCCGATTCGATGCAGGTCTACCTGGGCATGGACATCGGCACGGCGAAGATCGCGCCGGGGGAGATGAGGGGCGTACCTCACCACATGATTGACATTCTCCCTCCCACCGAGCGCTTCAGTGCCGGCCGCTTCAAGGCTCTGGCCCGGCCCGTGATTGACGACATCGCCGGACGCGGGTTGTTGCCGCTTTTGGTCGGGGGTACGGCGCTGTATGTACGGGCGCTGTTGTATGATTACCCTCTGGCGCGGGTGGACAGAGACCCGGAGCTCAGAAGTCTGCTGCGGAACAGGGCCGGGCGGGAGGGCCCCGAATCACTGCATTCCGAGCTCGCGAGGATTGACCCGGATAGCGCCCGGCGCATCCATCCCAATGACGTGAGGCGGGTGATCCGGGCCATCGAGGTGTGGCACAGGACGGGCCGAACCATGACCGAGTGGCGCGGCGACACTCCCGCCGAGCCCGCCTACAATGCGTTGAAGATCGGCCTTTGCGTCGGCCGGGACCTGCTCTATCGCAGGATCGACCGGCGGGTGGACGAGATGATCGCCCGCGGCCTGGTTGAAGAGGTTCGGGGGCTGCTGAACGAGTATGGCCAGCTGAGCTTCACCGCGGCCCAGGCCCTGGGCTACCGGGAAGTCATCGAGTATCTCCGGGGTGGAATTGACCTGGGCGACTGCATCTTGCGGATCAAGAAGAATACGAGGAACTTCGCCAAGCGACAGCTCACCTGGTTCCGGGCGGACGGGGACATAGAGTGGATCGACGCCGCCTCGGACGGGGTTTTCCAGCAGGCCTCGCGCAGGGTGAGCGACTGGTTGGACTGATCTGTCCTGACACTTCCTCCCTTCATTTCCCGGGCAATATCCCGTTTTATCCCGCGGACCCGCGCCTCTCGGCCGTCCTCCTGGCGCGGTCGGACCTGACCGTTTTGCGCCTGGAGTCTTTCGCCTCCAGTACCTCCACCACTGCGTCCATGAAACCTCCCCTCGCAGCCCCATCGGCCAGCTTCGGCCGTCGCGGTACAGATTCCCAACCCGGAAACCGTCCCGTCCAGCCGGTTCTTCGGACACCGGTGGGGCGGGAAGTGCGGGGTCGCCATCTTCCCCCGTCGCTTGTGCGTCCCGGCGGCCGAATGCGGCGGTCGTCGATCCAGGGAGAGAGGCGACACCCCCGGGGAAGCGGGGGGATGGAAGCCGTGTCTGCTCGCAGTAATGAAAACGAATTCCGAATGAGCCTCCTTCCCGGGAGAAGGAATCCGGCGATTCATCTTGAATATGTGTCAGTAATACACACTCATCGACGCGCCCAGAGACGGAAAACGATACGCAGGATCGCTATGTTAGGCAAGGGCATGGGGAGGTGATTACTGGGTCCGAAAGTGAGTTCGACCGGATGAGTGGGGGGGAATGAGCTGGATTCCCGATAGGAGGGGTTGATAGATGATCGCCATCAGGAGGTTCTGCGGCCTTCTGCTGATACTGGCCCTGGTCTCGCTGCTGGTCTTCGGCTGCACGCCAGCGGCGGAGGAGCCGGAAGAACCGGATGAACCCGAGCCGGCCGAGGAGCCCGAGGACGAGCCCGAGTCGGTGGTTGATGTTCAGGAGATCACCCTGGCCATCACCAGAGACCCCGAGACGCTGGATCCGGCGCAGTTGACCTGGACCTCCGCGCACGGGGTGGCCAACAATATCTTCAACGGCCTGGTGCGCTGGGAGACGGGGACATTCGACATCATACCGGATCTGGCATACGAGTGGGACATCTCCGAGGACGGACTGACATACACCTTCTACCTGCACGAGGGAGTGCAGTGGCACGGAGGATACGGGGAGTTCACTGCCGATGACGTGAAGTTTACCCTGGATAGGGTGCTGGACGAGGAGACCGGTTCGCGCTGGAGGAGCCTGATCGTGGAGATTGACGAAGTCGTGGTCGTCGACGACTACACGGTCGAGATCCACGTCGAGTCTCCATCTCCCATCTTCATGCACCACATT
>JAWOBW010000305.1:0-9509 GCA_046484105.1 Bacillota bacterium | reverse complement strand
GGGACGTGAGCAGACTCCACGTCCCACAGAAACGGCCCACCGCCGGCGCGCAGTAGACTCCCGTCCGGAGCAGCATCCCGGACGGCCGACGCCTCCTCCGCCGGGTGCGGGAGGATCTGCGTCCACGCCCCGGCATCCTCCTCCGCAGTCCGGGCCAGGTAGAACCATCTCACCAGCTCGGGGTCCGGATCACTGGCGCGCCAGCTGGCGGCCAGGCGGTATATCTCGGTGTCTGTGATGACGTCTGCGAAGGTGAACAGGTCCCCCCCGTCGACGCCTTCCAGGCGAAGGACGTCCACGCCGAGGTGATCGCCGACTTCACTCCCGACCGCACTGGCGATGAATCCCGCCAGAACCTCCGCCAGGGAGACTGCCGCTGCCTGGCCGGCACCAACCCAGGAGCGGCCCGGCAACAGCCGGATCAGTTCATCGCGCGGCTGATCATACACATACAGATACTCTTCCGCCGAAACGGGAAAGGAGGGACAGGTGGAGTCTCCCAACTGCACCCGGAGGGGCTCTTCCTCCTCCGGGTGCAGGATGTGAATCGCGCCTCTGGCTGAATCGGTGATGTAGATGCAGCCCGATGCGTCAACTGCCAGGCTCCACGGTGAACGGTAAAACCCGGTCTCCGCATCGAGCACCGGCGCGAGGTCGGCCGCGTCCGCAGGGGCCCACAGGTGGATGACCTCTCGCTCGGTCACCCGCTCCAAGCCCCACGCAGCGGCGATCGACGCACCCACTGCGATCACCGCGAGCACCATCAGGGGGCGGCTGATTCGGATGAAGCGTATCATGCCGGGCCTCCCCCCTCCTGCGAGTCACTCGAGCATGGGGATGTCAACGCCCCGGTCCCTGGCCACCCTCACCGCCTCATCGTAGCCGGCATCTGCGTGGCGGGCGACTCCGGTGCCGGGATCAGTGACGAGGACGCGCCGCAATCGTTCGTCAGCCTCCTTCGACCCGTCTGCCACGACGACCATTCCCGCGTGAATCGAGTACCCGATTCCAACGCCGCCGCCGTGATGCACCGAAACCCAACTGGCTCCCGCCGAGGCATTGAGAAGGGCATTCAGTATCGGCCAATCCGCTATGGCATCGCTGCCGTCCTTCATACTCTCTGTCTCCCGGTTGGGAGACGCGACCGACCCCCCATCCAGGTGGTCCCTTCCTATCACAATGGGAGCGCGCACCTCGCCCCTGCGCACCAGGTCATTGAAGATCAGTCCCATGCGGTCTCGTTCCCCGTATCCGAGCCAGCATATCCTGGAGGGAAGTCCCTGCACGGGAACCTTCTCGGAAGCCTGGTTGATCCACCGCCGGAGGGGTTCGTCATCCGGAAAGGCCTCCAGGACCGCCCGATCGGTGCGGCGGATGTCCTCCGGATCACCCGAGAGGGCGGCCCAGCGGAAGGGCCCCTTCCCCTCACAGAACATGGGCCGTATGAAGGCGGGCACAAAACCCGGGTACGCGAAGGCACGCTCGAAACCGCCCTCCCTCGCCTGCCCCCTGAGATTGTTGCCGTAATCGAAGACACAGGCCCCGGCGTCCATCATGTCTACCATCGCGGCGGTGTGACGGACCATGCTCGCCATTGACCGCCTCACATACTCGCCCGGATCATCCCTGCGAAGTCTGTCGGCCTCCTCCACATCCAGCCCGGCGGGCACGTAACCGCCCAGGGCATCGTGGGCAGATGTCTGGTCCGTCACCACATCCGGTATCCATCCCCTGTTGACCATCAGTGGGTGGGTCTTTGCCGCGTTGCCCAGCACGGCTATCGACAGCGCCTCCCCGGCATCCCTCGCCCTGCAGGCCATCTCCCACGCGTCCTCGATGTCGCGGGCGCAGGTGTCGACGAAACCCGCATCCAGGCGGCGATCAATCCGTCGCCGGTCCACCTCAACGATGATGCCCACCCCACCGTTCATGGTCACTGCCATGGGCTGGGCTCCTCCCATGCCTCCCAGGCCGGCGGTCAGGACGATCTTTCCCCTGAGGCTTCCCCCGTACTGCTGCCGCGCCAGCTCGGCCAGGGTCTCGTAGGTTCCCTGCAGTATCCCCTGGGTCCCGATGTATATCCAGGAACCGGCCGTCATCTGTCCGAACATGGTCAATCCCTGCGCCTCGTATTCCCAGAAATGCTCCCAGTCCGCCCACGCCGGCACCAGCAGTGAATTGGCGATCAGCACTCTCGGGGCCATGTCGTGGGTGCGAAACACTCCCACCGGCTTTCCGGACTGCACCAGCAGTGTCTCATCATTTTCGAGTTCCTTCAGCGCGGTCACTATGGCATCGAAACACTGCCAGTTCCGCGCCGCCTTGCCGGTCCCACCGTAGACAATCAGCTCATCCGGCTTCTCCGCCACTTCGGGATCAAGGTTGTTCATCAGCATGCGCATGGCCGCCTCCTGCTGCCACCCCTTACAGCTGAGCTCGGGGCCGCGCGGCGCCCTGATTCTCCTGGTACTCACGATCAGACCCCCTCAAAGACTTATGCATCTTGCGCCAATTGATGCAGTGTCACCCACCTGTCATCCGTTGCAGAAGATCCCCTCTGATCAGGGCATCTCCCAGCGCCTGCACCTCGCGGGACAGACTTCGGTCCATTTCGACTCTGTCAACTACCGACCGGATCCAGGCGTGCGCCGCGCCGGATCCTTCACCGGGCCTGAAGGCCTCGTCTTCCATCAACCGAAGATCGAGAGCCTGGGCCGCAGTCGCGGCCTCAATGGCCAGGATGCGGCTGAGGTTGCGCACAGACTTCCTGGCCTTTCTCGCTGCCGTCGTCCCCATGCTCACGTGGTCCTCCTGGCCCGCCGACGTCGGAATCGAGTCGGCGCTGGCCGGCGTCGCCAGTAGCTTGTTCTCCGAGGCCAGGCTGGCCGCCGTGTAGTGAGCAATCATGAGCCCCGAGTTCAACCCACCCCGCTCGGTGAGAAAAGCGGGCAGACCCCCGTTGTATGCGGGATGGAGCAGGCGGTTGGTTCGCCGCTCGCTCATGTTCCCCATCTCTGCCAACGCGAGGGCCAGATGATCCAGGACCAGGGCCACGGGCTCGCCGTGGAAGTTCCCCCCGGAGAGGACGTCCTCGCCGGGGAATACCAGCGGATTGTCGGTCACGGCAGACAGTTCCCGCTCCAGCGTTGCGATCACGTAGGCGAGAGCGTCCCGCACTGCCCCGTGAACCTGGGGAATGCAGCGCAGGGAATAGGGATCCTGAACCCGCAGCTCCCCCTGGCGCGTGACCAGCGTGCTCCCGGCCGTCACTTCCCGGATCCGCTCGGCCACCTCTGCCTGCCCGGGATGGGTGCGAACCCGGCTCACCCGCCGATCGAAGGCATCGCTGATTCCCCGCAGGGCCTCCAGGGTGAGGCCGGCGATCACATCGGCACTAGCACACAGGGCCCGGGCATCCGCGGCGGCGAGGGCGCCGAGGGCGGTCATGATCTGAGTCCCGTTGATGAGGGCCAGCCCCTCCCGGGCCTCCAGAGTCAGGGGCCGCAGGCCTACCTTCTCCAGGGCGGCGGCCCCGGGCACCACCTGCCCATCGACGACGGCCTCCCCCTCGCCCATGAGGACCAGCGCCATGTGGGCCAGGGGAGCCAGGTCCCCGCTCGTACCCAGGGAACCCTGGCGCGGGATGACGGGCGTCACCGCCCGGTTGAGCAGACCGACCAGTAGCTCGACGACCGCAGGCCTGACGCCCGAGTGTCCGCGGGACAGGGCCAGGGCGCGGAGGAACATTGCTCCCCGAACCACGTCCTCGGGCAGGGGATCACCCACGGCGACGGCGTGGCTGCGCAGAAGATTGCGCTGCAGCTCCCTGGTCTGCTCTGCCGATATCCGGGTGTCGCTGAAGTTGCCGAAGCCGGTGGTGACCCCGTAGACGACGGCCTGTTCCTCCAGCAGCTGTTCGATGTACCGCCTGGACCGACACATGCACTGATAGGCCGACCGGCTCAGGTGGACTTCTCGTTTTCCCCGGGCGACACTGACCACATCATCGAGACGGGCCTCATTTCTGCCCAGAACGAAACCCTGCACCGCAACCTCCCTCCGGGGACCCTTCACCGGTCCATGAGATGCCGTGGGAATGAAGTGAGTGAACGGCAACCCTCTTCGGTGACCAGCACGTCATCCTCAATGCGAACTCCGCCCTCTCCCGGTAGATAGATTCCAGGCTCGACTGTGAATATCATTCCCGGTTTCAGTAAGACTTCACTTCCCGAGACCATGTACGGCGGCTCGTGGATTTCCAGGCCGAGACCGTGTCCCGTCCTGTGGGTGAAATACTCACCGTAGCCAGCCCTTTCAATGTAGTCCCGGCAGATATCATCCACCTCACTGCACTTCATCCCGGGGCGGATCGTCTGTCTGGCTTTCTTCTGCGCCTCATACACCACATGATGGATCTCCCTGAGCCGGGCGGGGGGCTCGCCGACGCAGAAGGTGCGCGTCAGGTCGGAGTGATAACCATTCGCCTGCGCGCAGACATCAAACCACACCAGGTCCCCATCTCGGAGGCTGCGGTCAGAGGGATGCGCGTGGGGAACTGCCGACCGCTCGCCCGACGCCACCGCCCCGGTGTAGACGAGATCACTTCCCAGATCAGCCAACTCTCTCTGGATCGCGGCCGCCAGATGTCGTTCCGTGACTCCGGGTTCGAGCAGCCGCTGCACGCGTTCGAAGACTTCCTCGACGATCTGTACCGCCTTCTCCGTCGCCTCGATCTCAGCCCCGTCCTTTGTGCTGCGCAGCTCGGCCGTCAATTCCGTGATGTCGCAGAACTCGGCCCCCGCTATTGACTCTTCCCAGAGGCTCCGCTCCAGCATTCGCATGGCAGTGTATTCACAACCTACCGGCCCCGCAAGGTCTTCACCTGAGACCGCGGCCCTCAAGGCACGAACCGGCGGGACCCCGTCCGCATAGCTGTACACTTGATTCACCCCGCAGCTGTCCCTCAGCCCTTCCGCCTCAAGCAGCGGGGCAATCAGGAAGGGATCCGATGCGGCCGGGACGATCAGCAGAGTCACTCTCTCGCTGACCCTCATCGGTCGACCCGTCAGATACCGAAAATTGGCTCCCGGCATTATGGCAGCAAACTGCAAGTTCCGGGTCCTCAACCCGTCCTGCAGCGCAGTAACCCGGTGTTCGAACATACCGATCTCCCTTTCCGCGCGATCAAACTCGAAACGATGCCTGACATTAGGAATCAGTTCTCTATTGGGAAGGCAAAATCCTTTTGCCTGTCTCCTGTTTTGAGAAGAAGTACAGCCATTCTTTGTCAGACTAATTCGCTAAAGAGCAGTATATGCCCTCATTCGGGCGAATTTCGCCGGTCAGATCCGCCACACCGCATCACTTATCGCCAGTGCGGACCGGCATCCATCATCTCTCAGAAGTGGCAGGATGACCCGGCCGGCCCCGGGACACACTACTGCACTGGATGAGGGGCAGTTGAGGATGCAGTGAGTAAACGAATTCGGGGGCGCACTGCCGCATTCACCCTCATCCCCGGTTCGGCAGCGGCGCCCGTTCTTGGAGGTAGAATTGTGACTGAAGGCACAGTGAAATGGTTTGACGGCAACAAGGGGTACGGGTTCATCGAGCAACCGAACGGCGAGGATGTCTTCGTTCACTACGCCGAGATCCAGGGTGAAGGTTTCAAGACCCTGGAGGAGAACGAACGGGTATCCTTCGACGTGATCGAAACGACAAAGGGACTTCAGGCGGTAAAGGTCCAGAAACTCGGCCCGGGCAGATCACCCATCCTCTGAACAGGCGACGGCCGCGGGCGGGGACCAGGTCCTCGCCCGCCCGCCTCTGCACTCCGACTCGGAAACATCTTTCACCCCACTGCACCCAGAACCCCTGCACCTGTCTCCGCGGCGTTATCGCCGCGAAATGCCCGCCCTCGGGCCCTCCGCGAGAGTATCCGGTCTCACCTTCCCACTTGTCACCGCTGGTGTTATCATTAGTAATATGCTCTGACAGTGAGTAGGAGGCTCAACCGGATGTTCGTTGTCATTGTAGGTTGTGGAAGAATGGGACGACACGTGGCGGAAACGCTCGGCGAGGCGGGAAATGATGTGATGGTAGTTGATCATTCTTCCGATGCCTTTGTACATCTGTCCGACACGTTCACCGGGTTCACCCACCACGGAGATGCAGTGGAAATCGAGACACTGGGCGCCGCCGGGGTTGCGCGGGCGGATGCGCTCATCGCCTGCACCGGCAGTGACGACGTCAACCTGTTGGTGGCGAGAATCGCCAGTCGCGTCTATGAGGTGCCGAAGGTGGTGGTCCGCGCCGTGGACCCGCTGAAAGAGCAGTTCTTTGAGCAAATGGGCTTTACCACCGTGTGCCCGCTACTGCTGGGTGCGGAGGCCGCAATCAACTCCCTGAAATGAAGAAAGGTGGTATCTGCTTGCGCATTCTCATAGTCGGCGGGCACAGAGTCGCCTATTTTCTGACCAAGAGTATGGCCTCGAAGGGTTACGAGGTGTCAGTTCTCAACCGTGACCCCAGAGTCTGCCACTCCATTGCCCGCAATCCCAATATCCTGGTCATCAATGCTGAGCACACCGATCCCCGCTCCATGACAGATGCAGGTGCAGGCGAGGCCAACGTCGTTGTGGCCCTGGCCGACAACGACGCGGAAAACTACATGATATGTCAGCTGGCGCGAAAGCGCTTCGGCTGTGGGCGCACCGCCGCCCTTGTGAATGACCCGGCTTACGAGGACCTGTTCAAGCAGCTGGGTGTCAACGTGGCCGTCAGCGTGGTCGGAATACTCGGCTCTCTGCTGGAGGAACACCTGGTGGTGGAGGCAATCAACGACATGGTGTACCTGGAGGACGGCAGAATCGTGGTCACCGAGGTTGTGATTCCCCAGTCGGCCCCGGCCGTGGGCAGGCGTCTGGAGGAACTGAACCTGCCCGAGGGTGCCGTTCTCACCACCGTCATCAAACATGATGAGGTGCGGGTGCCCCGCGGTGATACTCAACTGGAGGCCGGCGACAAGGTGGTCCTGGTCACCATACCAGCATCTCAGGGGCGGGCCCTGCGCATCCTGGCCGGAGAAGACGGAGAATGATTCCATGAAACCGACGACTACTCGTGTTCACCTGAAGTCGCAGTACGTGTACCTGGGCGGCATCATTATCATCATAGGTATGTCCCTGGGGTTCACAGCCATTGTCGCCGTTATTCTTGGTGAAGGCCAACATGCCTCCTCCTTTTTAATCCCAGCCGTCGCCAGTCTCATCATCGGCGGTATCCTCTACCGGCCCGCCCGCAACCGCAAGATCCCACCCCTGAATCTGCGCGACTCCATGTCCATCGTGGTGGCCGGCTGGATCATCGCCTTCATCGTGTCGGCTTGGCCTTTCGTCCTCAGTGGAATTGCACCCTACCGGCTGGCGCTGTTTGAATCCATCAGCGGCTGGACCACAACCGGACTGTCAGTCATGGTGGAAGAGGAACTGCCCAGGACCTACCTGTTCTGGCGCAGCTTCATGCAGTATCTCGGGGGAGCCGGTTTCGCCATTGCCATGCTGTCCTCAATAATCGGACCGGTCGGAGTGGGACTGTCCCGTGCGGAGGGTCGCCAGGAAGTCCTGCCGATGGTCAGACAGTCATCGGCCACCATCGGGTTGATCTATCTTTCATACGGACTGGCAGCGGTCCTTGGACTGCGCATTTTCGGCATGGGGTGGTTCCACTCGGTCAATCACGCCATGGCCGCTCTGTCCACCGGCGGGTTCTCCACCGTGGGCGACAGCATCGGGGCCTGGAACAGCGTACCGCTGGAGATGTTCACCCTGGTGCTCATGATCGCAGGCAACACCAACTTCATGACCCACCATCATCTCCTCCGCGGCAACTGGCGGCAGGCAGTACGCAGTCCCGACATCAAGCTGTTCGCCACCACAGCAACGGCTGCGGTGCTGTTCATGCTGATCGCGCCGACCATCTCCGCCAGCCTGCGCACGACCGTATTCCAGGTAGTCTCGGCACTCACCACCACTGGATTCAGCACCGTGGATCTCCGCCCCGAGTGGTCCGAAGCATCTCTCAGCGTCCTCATAATCCTCATGATCATCGGCGGCGGCATCAACTCCACTGCGGGAGGCCTTAAGCAACGGCGCATCTACCTGATGGTCAAGTCAATATCCTGGCACCTGCGTGAGGCCGCCCTGCCCCGAAGGGCGGTAGTCTCACACTCCATCATGGACCACGGTCAGGTAATCGATGTTGAGGACACCGAGATGAGACAGGTGGCAAATCTCGTTCTCCTCTATCTGGGCACGCTGGCAGCGGCGGCTGTCATCATCGCAGCATACGGGTACCCCCTGGCCGAGGCCCTGTTTGAGGCAGGGTCGGCCGTGGGCACAGTCGGACTGTCGGTGGGCATCACCTCACCGGACGCCCCCGCGGGAGTGCTGTGGGTGCAGAAAGTGTGCATGTTCCTCGGGCGCCTGGAGTTCTTCGCCATCATCATCGCAATCCGTCGCTGGATTGAGTCGATTCGTCGCTGAGAATCACCCGCAGTTCACTGCTGGTCGTCTTCATCATCCGCCCCGCGGCCCAGGTCAATGGGTCCCATGTCCGCCCGCCAGCCCGTGATCCTCTCCAGATTGCGCTTGCCGGGCCCGTAGCCGGGTTCCAGGGAAAGCGCGACTCGGTACATCTTTATCGCCTGCTTCCGGTCGCCCCTCAGCTCATACAGCGCCCCGAGCAGGTTCTGCACTCCCGGACGGCGATCATCCGCGGCCCTGGCCTGCTTCAACCACTCCTCCGCACGCTGGTAATCTCCCACCTGCAGGGCGGCCCTGGCGGCCTCCACCAGCGATTCGTAGTCATCCTGGTCGGGCATCAGCTGCGCCGGATCGGGTCGCCTGAGTATGTCCTGTACCAGGTCCCTTATGTCATCGGGAAGGAAGGGTTTCTGCAGGAAGTCTACCGCCCCCAGCTTCATCGCCTCGACTGCGTTGTCCACCGTGCCGTAAGCCGTGATGATCACGACCTTGGAACGCGCTTTCCTCTCCCTGAGTTGCCTCAGCACCTCCAGCCCGTCCATGCCGGGCATCTTCATGTCAAGCAGTATGATGTCTGGAACCTGTTCCTCGATCATGGTAAGGGCTTCCTCACCGTTCACCGCAGTCTTCACGTCATACTGCTCCTTGCCCAGGGCCCGGGCCACCGTCTTGCGGATGTTGATCTCATCATCGACCACCAGTATGACAGGTCTGCCTTCCTCCATTCCCAAATACCTCCTCACAATGTCATGCTCCAGTCTTCGCCGGCGGGCCATTCCTGTCCTATTCCGCCCTCTTCAGGGTGAACGTGAAGGTGCTACCCTTTCCGACCTCGCTGTCAACCCAGATCCTCTCTCCGTGGGCGCCAACGATCTCGCGGGAAATGGCAAGGCCCAGCCCGGTGCCCCCCTGCTCGCGACCCTCGGTGGGAACCCTGACGAACTTGTCGAACACGCGCTCCTGCAT